>NZ_JBSFTC010000544.1:0-4611 GCF_053590415.1 Nonomuraea sp. NPDC003201 | reverse complement strand
ATGCTCAACCCCGCCTCCCCGCTCAGGCGCGTGGAGCGCCTGGCCGGGGTGGCGAGCGTGGCCCTGCTGCTGAGCGGGCCGGCGGCGGTGGCGCTGGTGCCCGGCTTCGCCTCGTTCGTGGCCCACCACTGCCATTCCCTCCTCACCTTCTGAGCCCGCGGCCCCGGAACCGTCCGGCCCGGTGGGCGGGCTGGAGCCGGACGGCGTCATCGAGGCCGGCGCCGATTTCGGCTTCCCGCATCGCGGGTGTGCGGACGGGCGACGGGGTACCGTCACCGCGTGGACGCGCCCGCAGCACGGACCGACTTGTACGACGACGCCGTTTTCACCCGCCACACTCTGGTCGTCATCGACTTCGAGGGGCTGACGCCGCAGGGGCGTCCCCTGGTGCCGGTCGAGGTGGGAGCGTGCGCCGTCAAGGCGGGCGGCGGCGATCTGGCCGAGGTGTGGCGGTTCGAGTCGTTGATGGCCCCGCCTGCGGGCGTGACCGCCACTCCGTGGGACGTGCGGCAGACCGGCATCACGGATGCCATGCTCGCCACCGCCCCACCGGCCGAACAGGTCATGGCCGCTCTCGACGACCGCCTGACGGCGCCGCCGTACCGGCTCGTCGCCCATCACGCCGCGACCGAGGCGGCCCTGATCGCCGGGCTGCGCTCGTGGTGCCCGCGGCTGGCCGCCGTCCCGCTGCTCGACACCGTACGGCTGGCCCGCCACCTGTATCCGCGGCTGCCCTCCCACAGCCTGGACACCCTGCTCGCGCACCTGGACATCCCCCGCCCGGCCGGTCGCCACCGGGCCCTGCCGGACGCCGAGGTGACGGCGCGGCTGCTGCGGCGGCTGCTGGCCGAGGGGGGCCGCACGCGCTGGCGCTCCCTGTACGACCTCGACGCCATCGGCGGCCTCGCACCCAAACGGCCACCGCACCGGCCGAGCGAGCAGCCGGGCCTGTTCTGACCCTGTTGCCATCATCCCCTCTTATACGTAGGCTTATACGTATACACGAGGAGGGCGGCCATGGTGCGCGGCACGACGAT
Organism: Nonomuraea sp. NPDC003201; assembly: GCF_053590415.1. Lineage (NCBI taxonomy): Bacteria > Bacillati > Actinomycetota > Actinomycetes > Streptosporangiales > Streptosporangiaceae > Nonomuraea > Nonomuraea sp. NPDC003201. The sequence goes on along the minus strand of NZ_JBSFTC010000544.1, from coordinate 3,574 downwards.
CGAGATCCCGGACGAGGACCTTCCGCTGCTGGAGCGGGCGCAGGGCCTGGCGGGCGGCACGCCGGCGGCGGCGATCAGCGAGGCGCTGCGGCGCTACGTCGAGGCGGAGGAGGGCCGCCGGCAGGGCTACGACGAGATCGTCATCCAGGTCGCCGGGGACGAGCGGCGCTTCTCGGGGGTGCTGCTCGGCGAGTGGGGCCGCACCAGCCGCGGCGGGCGGGTGGAGACGTTCCGGGTGTACCGCTCGGGCAAGGGCACGTTCGTCCTGCACGTCGATCGCTCGCCGGACTGGGTGAGCGGCTCGGAGTCCGACGACTGGCTCGGCTACCTCGGCCTGGGCGAGACGAGCTGGGGCTTCGTACCGGGTGATGCCGTCGTGGAGGTCGTCGGCACGATCGAGGAGCTGCGCGGCAGGATCCCCGCCGAGTTCTACGACCGGATCGCCGGGATCGCCGAGCGCCCCGTCGTCGAGGACCTCGACCTCTGACCGGCGAGCCGCCACGACCGAACAGGAAGGCAACCATGGAACTCCGGACGCGAGTCTCCGACGGCGACCGCGACATGGTCGTCCAACGACTTCAGCAGGCCTTCGCCGACGGCCGGCTCGGCTCCGCCGAGATGGAGGAGCGGCTCGAACGGGCGCTCACCGCCACCTCCCACGGCGACCTGGTGGCGGTCACCGCCGACCTGCCGGAGCTCCCGGACGAGACGGTGGAGCTGAGCTCCACCGGCGGCCGCATCAGGCGGGCGGGCGACTGGCAGGTCCCGCGCCGGTTACGGATCGAGTCCGAGTACGGCCAGGTACGGCTGGACCTGTCCGGGGCCGTCATCCCGCATGCCGAGATCGAGATCGGCCTCCGGCTCGACTACGGATCCGCCACGATCGTCCTGCCGCGCGGCGCGACCGCGAACACCGACGGGGTGCGCACCGACTGGGGCCGCGTGACCTGCGAGGCGCCGGGCCGTCCACGTCCCGGCGCTCCACACCTCGTGGTCACCGGGACGCTCCCCTACGGCCGGCTGCGGATCCGCGTCTCCCGCCGCCGGCTCAGCCGGTGAGGCTTACTCAGCCAGGCGCTCGATGGCGAAGGCCGCCAGGAATCCGATCGTGGTGATGAGCCCCGTGAGGGTGTGCGCGCGCTCGAAGGCTTCGGGGATCATCGTGTCGGCCACCATGGCGAGGATCGCGCCCGCCGCCACCCCCATGATCACCGCGGTGAACGCGGGCGAGGCGGACTGCATGGTGAGGTTGCCGAGCAGCGCCGCCAGGCCGCTGGCCAGCGCGATCCCGCCCCAGATGCCGAACACGTAGCCGGGGCCGCGGCCCGCGCGCTTCATCCCGGCGGCGCTGGAGAGCCCTTCGGGGACGTTCGAGATGAAGACCGCGGCGAGCACGGCGAGCCCGATCTTCCCCCCACCCACGAGGGACAGGCCGAGCACCACGGACTCGGGGACGCCGTCGAGCAGCGCGCCGATGGCGATCGCCGCGCCGCTCCCCTGGACGTCGGCCTCGCTCGGCTGCTGATCGCCCGAACGCTTGCGGTGCCGCGCGCCGTACCGGGCCAGCAGCGCGTTGGCCGCCACGTACGCGCAGGCGCCGGCGAGGAAGCCGACGGCGGCCGGTAAGAGCCCGCCGGCGCGTTCGGCCTCGTCCATCAGCTCGAACGACAGCGCCGAGATCAGGACACCGGCCCCGAAGGCCATGATCATGGCGATCCAGCGCGCCGGGACCTTCACCGACCAGGCGACCGCGGCTCCCACGACCAGGGCCCCGCCGGCCACCGACCCCCACAGCCCCGCCTCCAGCCATTCCGGCATCACCGCACCTCCACCCGCAGGACTGTACGCGCCGCACGTTCCCGTCCGGCCGGAGGGGCGGCGGTCATTGCGGCGATTGAGCAGTGCGGTGGTCGTGGTGACAGGGGACGGCGCCGATCCGCCGGCCGACGTGGCCGGTACGGGCTGAGCGGACGGCTCAAGAGCCCGCCACGACCGCCGGAGCCCTGAGACGCGGAACGCCGGTCGGCGGCATGGTTGAGCTTGAGCATCGCGAAGAGTTTCCCGGACGGCAGCGCGGGTTCCTGGTGGTCGCGGAAGTACTCGCCGAACGTCGTCATCAGTCTCGTGAACGTGTCCAGGTTGAAGTCGCTCCATTTCCAGGCGCGGTTGGTGATGAGCACCTGCCTCGGCGGCTCGGGCAGATCCCGGAACCAGAATCGGGTGATCACCCCGAAATTGCCGCCCCCGCCGCCGGTGTGCGCCCACAGCAGTTCCTGGCGGTCCGGATCGGGGTCGTCGCGGGTGGCGACGACGAGCTCCACCGTCCGGCGTTCCGTCACCACGGCCACCTCGACCGCGTACGGGTAGTCGACGGTGAGCCGCTCGCCCAGTCACCGCTGGTTGAACCCACGGCTGAGCGCCGGATGACGCGCGTCCCGACACCGGACACCGCGTCTGTTCCCGGACCGGGAAGGTCACGGCAGTGAGCGCACGGACATCTTCCGATGAATTGACCGGCGTATGGCGCGGCTACCGGGGCTGGTCCGGGGTTCCCCGCAGGGCGTTCTCGAGCCGGTGGGCGAATCGCGGCTCCCAGGTCGCCGCCTTGTACTTCGGCGTCCTGTTCGTGGCGATCTGCTACTTGTAGTACCACCTGTGCCACGGACGCCGTACGCGTCCCGCCCCTGTCCAGACGAAGGAGAACCAAGCTCATGGAACCCCCTCTGTGGTCGGCCTACCGCGAGCTCACCGCGAAGACGACCTGCGTGGACCTCACCCACGCCTTCCACTCGGGGCAGCCGCACTTCGCCGCGTTCCCGGACGAGCGGCGCGAGAAGGTCTTCGACATGGACCGCGGGGACGGCTTCAACGTCCACCTGTACACGCTCGTCGGTCAGTGGGGCACGCACGTGGACCCGCCCGCGCACTTCGTGGCCGGCGCGCGGACCGTCGACGAGATCCCGGTCGAGGAGATGATCCTGCCGCTGGTGGTGCTCGACATCACCCAGCGCGTGGAGGCCGATCCGGACGCCACCCCGACGACGGAGGACGTCGCGGCATGGGAGCGGCGCAACGGGAGGATCCCCGCCGGGGCGTTCGTGGCGCTGCGGACCGGTTGGGGCCGGCGCTGGCCGGACCGGGACGCGATGGCCAACAGGGACGCTGCGGGGGTCAGCCACACCCCCGGCTGGTCGGCCGACGTGCTGCGCTACCTGTTCGAGCAAGCGGGCGTCACCGCGATCGGCCATGAGCAGACCGACACCGATCCCGGGTCGGCCACGTCCAGGGGCGACTTCAGCCTGGAGCTGTACGTCCTGGCGCGGGACCGGTGGCAGATCGAGCTGATGGCCAACCTCGACCAGGTGCCCGAGACGGGCGCGCTGATCGTGGCGACCTGGCCCAAGCCCCAGGGCGGATCCGGCTTCCCGGCGCGCGTCTTCGCCCTGTGCCCGACCGGCTGAGAGCGGTGCGGCCGGCCGCGATCATCTCGCCCTGCTTCTTGACCGCACGCGCGACGAGATCGCTCGCCGGCTACGAGCTGATCGGGGTGGGCGGCCCGAACGCCGCCCACCCC
>NZ_JBSFTC010000543.1:0-4648 GCF_053590415.1 Nonomuraea sp. NPDC003201 | reverse complement strand
GCACCGGCACCCCCAGCTCGCCGCAGGCCGCGACCAGCGCCTGGACGTCGCCGGCGTGCCGGGGGAAGGCGACGGCGAGCGGCTCGATGGCGTACATGCTGGCGTCGGAGGAGTACAGATGCCTGGTGTACGGATCGTCCCTGACGTCTCCTTCGAGCAGCCGGGACAGGGTCCGGGCCAGGGTCATTCGGCCCCCTCCAGGTAGGCCAGCGCGGCGCGCGTCCCGCCTTCCTTGATCGGCACCCCGGCCGCGCTCAGCCCCATCTCGACGCCGCTCAGCGTGCCGGCCAGCGTCAGGTCGTTGAAGTGGCCGAGGTGGCCGATCCGGAAGACGCGCCCGGCGAGCCGCCCGAGCCCGGTGCCGAGCGACATGTCGTACCGATCGAGGATGAGCTTCCTGACCGCGTCGGCGTCGTGCCCGTCCGGCATCAGCACCGCGGTGAGCGAGCTCGAGTGCTCCCGCTCGTCGGCGCAGAGCACCTCGAGCCCCCACGCCCGTACGGCGCGCCGCGTCGCCTCCGCGTGCCGGTCGTGGCGGCGGAAGACCTCGGCCAGCCCCTCCTCCTCCAGCAGCATGACGAGCGCCTCGCGCAGCCCGTAGAGCAGGTTGGTCGGCGGCGTGTACGGGAAGAAGCCGCCGCGGTTGGCCGCGATGATCGGCTCCCAGTCCCAGTACGAGCGGGGCAGCCGCCCCCGGTGGGCCAGCGCCTTCGGGCTGACCGCGTTGAGCCCGATGCCGGGCGGCAGCATGAGCCCCTTCTGCGAGCAGCCGACGGTCACGTCCACGCCCCATTCGTCGTGGCGGTAGTCCATCGAGCCCAGCGACGAGATCGTGTCCACCAGCAGCAGCGGGGAGTGCCCGGTCCGGTCGACGGCCGCGCGGATCTCCGGGATCCGGCTGCGCACGCCGGTCGAGGTCTCGTTGTGCACGACCATGACGGCGGCGTGCTCGGCGGTGAGGCGGCCGGCGATCGCGTCGGGGTCGGCGCCGTGCCGCCAGTCGCCGGGCACCAGGTCCACGACCAGCCCCAGCCGGGCGGCCATCTCGCACCACAGCGCGGAGAAGTGCCCGGTCTCGTACGCCAGCACCCTGTCCCCGGGCGAGAGGGTGTTGACCAGCGCCGCCTCCCAAGCGCCCGTCCCCGACGACGGGTAGACGATCACGTGGTGGCGGGTCCGGAAGACCGCCTTCAGCCGCTCCAGGACCTCGCCGGCCAGGCGGGCGAAGGCGGGGCCGCGGTGATCGACGGTGGGCTGGGCGATGGCGCGCAGCACCCGGTCGGGAACGTTGGTCGGTCCTGGGATCTGCAGGAAATGACGCCCCACGTTACGCGCCTCCCTCATGGCGATCCTTCGGATCGCGGTTCGGTCGCTGGGGTCCTGTGTCTTCCCTCGTCTCTCCGGTCGCTTCGCTCCCCGCGTTCCTCGGTCCAGACACAGGCGCTCCTCACGCGTGCCGTGTCACGGCACGGCGTGCCGTGTTGCGGTTCACTAACATTAAGATCGGTCCGCAGAGGAGTCAATGGATGCAGAACGTGATCAACGCCCTCCGGGTGCTCGAAGAGGTCGCCGCCCGCCAGCCCGCCGGAGTCGGGGAGCTGGCCCGGGAGCTGGGCCTGCCCAAGAGCACGGTGCAGCGCTCGCTGAGGACGCTGCACGAGGCCGGGTGGATCAGGCCCGCCGCGGGCGAGGTCACGCGCTGGCAGGTGACGAGCAAGGCGCTCCAGGTCGGCCGCAGGACGGAGCTGGGCCTGCGGGACGCGGCGATGCCGGTCATGGAGCAGTTGCGGCAGCGCACCGGGGAGACGATCCACCTGATGGTGCCGGAGGGCGACGCGGTCGTCCTGATCGAGCGGCTGGAGACCGACAAGCCGCTGCGCATCGTGCTGCCGCTCGGCATCAGGCTCCCGCTGCACGCCTCGGCCAACGGCAAGGCCGTGCTCGCGCACAGGTCCGCCCCGCTGCCGGAGCTCGTGTCGTACACGGACACGACGATCATCGACCCCGAGGCACTGGCCGCCGAGCTGGCCGCGGTCCGGGCCCGGGGTTACGCGGACAACCGCGGTGAGTGGCGCTCCGACATCGCGGCCGTCGCCGCCGCCGTGCTGGGCCCGGACGGCCCGGTCGCCAGTCTCAGCGTCTCCACCCCCGCCAGCCGCATGCCGGAGGAACTGCGCGGGGAGTACGGCAAGTTGGTCACCCAGGCGGCCCGCACTCTGACGGACTCCCTGACCTGAGCGTGGCTGAACGGCAACTTGTCATCTGAGCATCCGGAAACTTTCTGGAAATGCGGGCGTCGAATGCTGGCCTGACGCTGCGGTGATCAGCACGAATATAACAGTTTGCACCCTCTTGACACGCCGAAACCTGGACCCATAAGTTGCCGCAATATTAACGGGAATTCCTCGAAAGTTTCGGCAGCAGGCCGGCTGAGAGCCGAAAGGGTGGCATGAAGGGCCAGGTACCAATCGACAAGTGGCGGGACACGCGGCTGACGGCCGCCGAGCGGGCCGAGGTGCTCATCCCGCTCATGACGCTGGAGGAGAAGATCGCCCAGCTCGTGGGCGTCTGGGTCGGCGCCGACGCGTCAGGGGGAGGCGTCGCCCCGCACCAGGCCGACATGGCGGGCGTGGAGTGGAGCGACGTCATCGCCCACGGGCTGGGCCAGCTGACCCGCCCGTTCGGCACGGCGCCGGTCGATCCCGTCGCCGGCGCTCGCTCGCTGGCCGCCTCGCAGGCCCAGATCGTGGCCGCCAGCAGGTTCGGGATCCCGGCCCAGGTCCACGAGGAGTGCCTGACCGGCTTCGCCGCCTGGCGGGCGACGGTGTACCCGGCGCCGCTGGGCTGGGGCGCCTCCTTCGACCCCGAGCTGATCGAGGAGGTGGCCGGGCAGATCGGCCGGTCCATGCGGGCCACCGGCGTCCACCAGGGCCTGGCCCCGGTCCTCGACGTCACCCGCGACTACCGCTGGGGCCGCACCGAGGAGACGATCGGCGAGGACCCCTACCTGGTCGGGACGGTCGGCGCGGCCTACGTGCGCGGGCTTGAAGGTGCGGGCCTCGTCGCCACCCTGAAGCACTTCGCCGGCTACTCCGCCTCCCGGGGCGGCCGCAACCTCGCCCCCGCCCACATGGGAGGCAGGGAACTGGCGGACGTGATCCTGCCGCCGTTCGAGATGGCCCTGCGCCTGGGCGGCGCCCGGTCGGTGATGAACTCCTACGCCGAGATCGACGGTGTCCCCGTCGCGGCCGACGAGGAGCTGCTGACCGGGCTGCTGCGCGAGGAGTGGGGGTTCGCGGGCACGGTGGTCGCCGACTACTTCTCCATCCGCTTCCTGCACAAGCTGCACGGCGTCGCGGCGGAGGCCGCGGACGCGGCCGGGCTCGCGCTGCGGGCCGGGATCGACGTCGAGCTGCCCACGGTGGACACCTTCGGCCCCCCGCTGATCGAGGCCGTGAAGTCGGGACAGGTGGACGAGGCGCTCATCGACCGCGCGCTGGCCCGGGTGCTGGCGCAGAAGGCCGAGCTGGGGCTGCTCGACGAGGACTGGCGGCCGCTGCCCGGCGACGCCGCCGACGTGCGGCTCGACGACGAGGAGAGCCAGGAGCTCGCCCTGCGCCTGGCGCGCGAGTCGATCGTGCTGGTGCGCAACACCGGCGGCGTCCTGCCGCTCGCGCCGGGCCGGCGGGTGGCGCTCGTGGGGCCGGTGGCCGACGACCCGATGGCGATGCTCGGCTGCTACGCCTTCCCCGCGCACGTGGGCCCGCATCCCGAGCACGGGCTCGGGCTCGACCTCCCGTCGCTGCGCGAGGCGCTCGGCGCGCTGGTCCCCGATCTCGCGTACGAGCCGGGCTGCGAGATCACCGGCGACGACACCTCCGGGATCGCGGCGGCCGTCGCCGCGGCGGCGGACAGCGACGTGTGCGTGCTGGCCGTCGGCGACCGGGCGGGGCTGTTCGGGCGCGGCACCTCCGGCGAGGGGTGCGACGCCGCCGACCTGCGCCTGCCGGGCGTGCAGTCCGAGCTGGTCCGGGCGGTGCTCGCGACCGGCACCCCGGTGGTCCTGGTGCTGCTGGCCGGGCGGCCGTACGCGCTGGGCCCGGAGTTCGACGCGGCCGCGGCCGTCGTCTACGGCTTCTTCCCCGGCCAGCGGGGCGGCCAGGCGCTGGCGGAGGTGCTCACCGGCGCCGTCAACCCGACCGGCCGGCTGCCGGTCAGCGTGCCGCGCGACGCCGGCGGCCTGCCCGCCACCTATCTGTCGCCGTGGCTCGGGCGCCGTACGGAGGTGTCGTCGGTGGACCCGACGCCCGCGTACTCGTTCGGGCACGGGCTGAGCTACACCACGTTCGAGTGGGAGCTCCTGGACACGGGCGCGGCCGAGTGGCCGGTGGACGGCGAGGTCACCGTCGGGGTGAGCGTCCGCAACACCGGATCGCGGGCCGGCGCCGAGGTCGTCCAGCTCTACCTGCACGACCCGGTCGCGCAGACCACCAGGCCGGTGGTGCGGCTGGTCGGCTACGCCCGCGTCCCGCTGGAGGCCGGGCAGGCCGCCCGCGTGGAGTTCACCGTCCCGGCCGACGCCGCGTCGTTCACCGGCGTGCGCGGCCGGCGCATCGTCGAGCCCGGCGACGTCGAGCTGCGCTTCGCG
>NZ_JBSFTC010000542.1:0-4667 GCF_053590415.1 Nonomuraea sp. NPDC003201 | reverse complement strand
CCCCGATCCGCCGGGCCTCGCCGAAGCTGTAGGCCAGCCCGGCCACGGGGTCGAAGTCGAGGTCGTGCTCCAGCGCGTCGTAGCGCGGCCCGCCGGGGGCGATCGCGTACCCGAGGCCGATGCCCGGCTGGACGCGGGGGTCGAAGCAGGGCAGCTCGGCGCCCTTGACGGTCATGGCGTACGGGGCCGCGGCCGGCCCCAGTTTCGCGGCCGCCCGCGCCGCGCCCTCGGCCAGCAGGTCGCCCATCTCGCCCGTGCGCCCCGCCACGTCGTCGATCAGCCCGGGCAACGCCTCGGGATCGCCGAACGCGGGCCCGCCGGGGAGCAGCCCGCGCTCGGCGCACTCCATGGCGAAGGCGAGCGTGCCGCCGAGGGAGACCGGGTCCAGCCCGAGGTCGTTGCAGCGGGCGTTGGCGGCCAGCACGGTGTCGAGGTCGTCGATCCCGAGGTTCCAGCCGAGCGACAGGAACGCCTCCTGCCCCAGCCCGCCGGTCCGCCGCTCGGCGAGCCCCGGGGGCGCGTACACCTTGAGGCAGTCGTTGGGGCAGCCGGGGCAGGCCCCGGTGGTCGCCACCGCGCGTCCGTCGTAGTCGGCCGCGGACGGGACCCGCAGCCCGTGCGCGCCGGTGACCGAGAAGTTGCGCACCGCGGCGTACCCGGGGGCGGGCGGATCGCCCACCCATCCGGCGAACCCGGGCATCCCTGCCTGGATCGCCGCCAGCGGGTTCGTGGTCAGCGAGTCGCGGTAGTAGGCGGCCAGCCCGGCGATCGCCTCGGGGTCGGCGACCTCCGCCGCCCTCTCCGCCGCGCTCTCCGCCGCGCTCTCCGCCGCGCTCTCCGCCGCGCTCTCCGTCGCGCTCTCCGTCGCGCTCTCCGTCGGGGTCTCGCCGACGCACACGACCGCCTTGAGGTTCTTGGCCCCGAAGACCGCGCCGAGCCCGTACCGCCCGGCGGCATAGGCGTAGTCGGTCACCACGCTCCCGTACCGCACGAGGTTCTCCCCGGCCGGTCCGATCGCCGCCACGTGCGCGCGCCGGCCGTGCCGCGCCCGCAGCGCGTCCGTCGTCGCGGCCGTGCCCAGCCCGCGCAGCTCCGAGGCGTCGTGCAGCGACACCTGTCCGTCCTGGACGAGCAGGTAGGACAGCCGCGCGGCCCGCCCCGTGACGGCCAGCGCCTTGGCGCCCGCCCCGCGCAGGCCCGCCGCGAACGGCCCGAGCGCGTGGGACTCCCCGGCCACCCCGGTCAGCGGCGACTTCGCCAGGAACACCGCCTTGGCCAGCCCCGGCGCCGCCGTCCCGCCCAGCACCCCGGCCGCCACGTACAGCAGCGCCCGCGGATCGTACGGATCGAGCCCGGCGGGCGTGCGCCCGGCCATCAGCCGCAGCCCGAGCACGGACCCGCCGATCTCGCCCGGGTGCTGCTCCTTCTCCACGTTCCCGCTGGTCAGATCCACAATGAACGGCACGGTCAAGCCTCCAGAGCGAAAGAGGAAAGCGAGCCGCACCACATCACACAACACCCGCGAAAGGCAACCCCGTCAGGGCCGCCCCGGGTGCGACTGCAGCCAGCGCGACAGCCCGCGGGCGGCGCCGACGACGGCCGGCACGAGCGCGCCCGGCTGCTGCTCGCCCACCCGCACCACGACCGACAGCGCGGCGATCACCTCGTCCGCCGCGTCCCGCACGGGCGCCGCCACCGACACCGCGTCCAGCGTGACCTGCCGGTCGCTGATGACGTACCCGTGGCGTCGCACCTCGGCCAGCACCCCCCGCAGCCGGCCGGGTTTCGCGATGGTCCGGTCGGTGAAGGCCGCCAGCGGCCCGGCCAGGTACGCCTCCTGCGTCGCGGGCGGCGTGTGGGCCAGCAGCGCCAGCCCGACGCCCGTGGCGTGCGCCGGGAAGCGGCCGCCCACCCGGCTGCGCACGCCGACCGCGTCCCGGCCGGAGATCCGCTCCAGGTAGAGCACGTCGGGCGCGTCCAGGACGGCGAGCTGGGCGTGCTGGTGGGTGACCTCGTACAGGTCCTCCAGGAACGGCATGGCGGCCTCGCGCAGGCCCAGCCCGCGCGGCGCCAGCGCGCCCACCTCCCACAGGTGCAGCCCGATCTGGTAGCGGCCGTCGCGGTCGCGTTCCAGCGCGCCCCACGACATCAGCTCGCTGACCAGCCGGTGCGCCGTCGTCAACGGCATCGAGGCGCGGCGGCTGATGTCGGACAGGCTCAGCCTGGGGCACTCGCCGGAGAACGCGCTGAGCACGCTGAGGACCCGGCTCGTCACGGTCCGGCCGGCGGGCCGCTGCGCGCTTCCGGAAGCCGTCCGGCCCGCGGACGGCTTCGTGCCGCCGGGCGCGTGGACGCCGCGGCGCATCGTGGCCGCGGCCGGGCCGTCGTCGGTTGTGGTCATGGTCGCCGCCTCCCGGTTCGGACCTGTCACCCCGCGATGTTCCGGTTTTTATGTTGTTTGCGGCAACGTAAACCCGTGCTGCCTGCGGGTCCAGCCCTCGAAGCCCCAGAGTTTGTTGCGATGGGTAACAATCCAGAAACACACCGAACGACGTTCTGAAAAGTCTTCCGTTCAACGGAGAACGCGGTTACGCAACCTGTCCGCGGCTCATATGTTGCGGGCGCGACCCCAGCCGGTCGGCCCGTTCCTCGAAGGAGCTGTTCACATGGCTGAAGCGCTCAACCCGTCGCTGACCCGCCGCGACGCGGCCCGGCTGCTCGGCGCGGCCGCCCTGGCCGCGGCCGTCGCGCCGCAGTGGACCGCTCGCCGCACGGACGTCGACGCGCTCCTGCGGCAGCTGACGCTGGAGGAGAAGGTTTCGCTGCTGCACGGCGGCACCGACCCCGCCTCCAAGGGCCAGGCCGGGTACGTGCCCGGCGTGCCCCGCCTCGGCATCCCCGAGATCCGCCTGGCCGACGGGCCCGCCGGCGTGCGCGTCACGGCCAACGCCACCGCCCTGCCCGCGCCGGTGGCGCTCGCCTCGACGTTCGCCCCGGACCTCGCCCGGCGGTTCGGCGCGGTCATCGGCAGGGAGGGCCGCGCGCTGGGCATGGACGTCCTGCTGTCGCCGATGACCAACATCGTCCGGGTGCCGCAGGCCGGCCGGAACTTCGAGACGCTCGGGGAGGACCCGCTGCTGGCCGCCGCGCTCGTCGCCGGCGAGATCCGCGGCATCCAGGGCGAGGGCCTCATCGCCACCGTCAAGCACTACGCGGCCAACAACTTCGAGAACGCCCGCCAGACGATCGACGTCAAGGTGGACGAGCGGACCCTGCGCGAGATCTACCTGCCGGCCTTCGAGGCCGCCGTGCAGGCGGGCGTGGGCGCCGTCATGGCCGCCTACAACCACGTCAACGGCGTGTACGCCGCCGAGCACCCGCACCTGCTGACCGGGATCCTGCGCGACGAATGGCACTTCGGCGGCTGGGTGATGTCCGACTGGTTCGCCACGCACAGCGGCGCGCCCGCGCTCACCGCCGGGATGGACATGGAGATGCCCTTCGGCGTCAACTACGGGGGCCTGGCCGCCGCCGTCGCCTCCGGGCAGCTGGCCGAGTCGGTGGTGGACACCGCGGTGCGCCGCGTCCTCGTCCAGCTCGACCGGTTCGGCCTGCTCGGCGGCGGCCGTCCGCGGCCCTCCCCGGACCCGGCGGGCGGCGCCCGCACCGCGAAGGAGATCGCGCTGGCCGGCGCCGTGCTGCTGCGCAACGAACGGGACCTGCTGCCGCTGGGCCGCGCCGACCTGGCCGACCTGGTCGTCATCGGCCCCACCGCGGCCAGCCCCCTGGTGGGCGGCGGAGGCAGCGCCAGGGTGATCCCCGCGAGCGCCGAGAGCCCGCTGACCGCCCTGCGCCGCCAGGCCGGCCCGGGCAGCCGCATCCGCTGGGCCACGGGCGTGGACCTGGAAGGGGTCCCGGTGCCCGCCTCCGCGCTGGTGCTCCAGCGCGCCCAGCAGGGCGGCACCCCGCAGGCCGCCGCCCAGGTCGACCACACCGGCGCGGACGCCCTGCCCGCCGGCTCGTCGTGGACGTGGACGGGCACGCTCACCGCGCCCGCGACCGGCGACTACGACCTGCGCGTCCAAGGCGCGGGCGGAGTGCCGTCGTTCAACGGCTCGATCTCGCTGACCCTCGACGGCGTCAGGATCGGCTCGGTCGGCGCCCTCATCGGCGGCAACAGCAGCCTCATCGCGACCTCCGGCGGCCTGACGAACGCCGGCGCGACCGTCCGCCTCGAAGCCGGCGTGGCCAAACCCGTCACCGTCGCGGCCACCGGCATCGCCGGCACGCCGCTGCAGGTCAGGCTGGCCTGGGTCACCCCGCAGCGCCGCCAGGAGGCGCTGCGCGAGGCCGCCGCGCTGGCCAAGGGGGCGCGGGCGGCGCTCGTGTTCGCCTTCAACGAGGGCACCGAGGGCGCCGACCGCGCCGCCCTCGCCCTCCCGAACGGCCAGGACCCGGTCATCGGGGCCGTCGCCGCCGCCAACGCCCGCACCGCGGTCGTGCTCAACACCGGCGACCCGGTGCTCATGCCGTGGGTGCGGAACGTGTCCTCGATCCTGCAGATGTGGTACCCGGGCCAGGAGGGCGCCGACGCCACCGCCACGCTCCTGCTCGGCGGCGCCGGCCCGGGCGGCAAGCTGCCGGTGACGTTCCCCGCGCGGGCGGAG
>NZ_JBSFTC010000541.1:0-4755 GCF_053590415.1 Nonomuraea sp. NPDC003201 | reverse complement strand
GGATCGAGGCCACGCTGGCCGTGCGCCGGGCCGCCCGTACCTGGCCGCGCCTGGAACGGCTGCTCGACAGCGCCGTCCCCGACGAGCTCGCGCTCACCGACGGCGACGTCGAGCAGTTGCTCGCCGGCGCCGCCGAACGCCTGGCCGCCGCCGGCGTCGAGGTGCACTGGCCCAAAGCCCTGGTACGCGGCCTGAGTGCGCGAGCCGTCATCGGCGAGCGCGACACCAAGCCGTCCGACCTGCCGTCGTTCCTCGGCGGGCAGCACCTGACCAGCTTCAACTGGCAGCTCGCACTCGGCGGCGAGCGCCTGAGCGCGGCCGAGATGGACCGGCTCGCCGAGGCCCACCGCCCGGTGGTACGGCTGCGCGACCAGTGGGTTCTTATCGACCCCGACCTGGCCCGCAAGGCCCGGCAGCGCGACCTCAAGCCCCTGACCGGCATCGAGGCGCTGGGCGCGGCCCTGACCGGCGCGGTCGAGGTTGAGGGCGAGCAGGTCGCCGTGGAGCCCACCGCCTGGCTGCGCGAGCTGCGCGAACGCCTGGCCGAACCCGCCGACGCCGGCCCTCCGGAAGGGCTGGCGGCGACACTGCGCGACTACCAGCTGGCCGGGCTGCGCTGGCTGGCCCAGATGACCTCGCTCGGGCTGGGCGGCTGCCTGGCCGACGACATGGGCCTGGGCAAGACGATCACGCTGATCGCCCTGCACCTGCACCGCGCCGGCGACAGGGCCGGCGACGGGGCCGGGCCCACGCTCGTGGTCTGCCCGGCCTCGCTGCTGGGCAACTGGGAGCGGGAGATCGCCAAGTTCGCGCCGGGCGTGCCGGTGCGCCGCTTCCACGGGGCGCAGCGCACGCTGCCCGACGAGGGGTTCCTGCTGACCACGTACGGCACCATGCGCCTGGACGCGGCCCGCCTGGCCGCGCACCCGTGGGGCCTGGTGGTGGCCGACGAGGCCCAGCACGTCAAGAACCCCGCCTCCGGCACCGCCAAGGCGCTGCGCGAGATCCCGGCCGCGGCGCGCGTCGCGCTGACCGGCACCCCCGTGGAGAACAACCTGTCGGAGCTGTGGGCCATCCTCGACTGGACCACGCCGGGGCTGCTGGGCCCGCTGGGCAGGTTCAGGGCGCGGTGGGCCAAACCGGTCGAGTCCGGCGACGGCGAGGCGGCCGAACGCCTGTCGCGGCTGGTGGGGCCGTTCCTGCTGCGGCGGCGTAAGAGCGATCCCGGCATCGCGCCGGAGCTGCCGCCCAAGACCGAGACCGACCGACCGGTCGCGCTCACCACCGAGCAGGCCGGCCTGTACGAGGCCGTCGTCCGCGAGAGCATGGCCCAGATCGCCGACGCGAGCGGCATGGCCAGGCGCGGCCTGATCGTCAAGCTGCTGACGGGCCTCAAGCAGATCTGCAACCACCCCGCCCAGTACCTGCACGAGGCCGCGCCGCGCCTGGCCGGCCGCTCGGGCAAGCTGGAGCTGCTGGACGAGCTGGTCGACACCATCGTGGCCGAGGACGGCGCGGTGCTGGTGTTCACCCAGTACGTCACCATGGCCCGCCTGCTGGAACGCCACCTGACCGCCAGGGGCGTGGCCATCCAGCTGCTGCACGGCGGCACCCCGGTCGCCCGCCGCGAGGAGATGGTCGAGCGCTTCCAGGAGGGCCGGGTGCCGGTGTTCCTGCTGTCGCTCAAGGCCGCCGGCACCGGCCTCAACCTCACCCGCGCCGACCACGTCATCCACTACGACCGCTGGTGGAACCCCGCCGTCGAGGACCAGGCCACCGACCGCGCCTACCGCATCGGCCAGACCCGGCCCGTCCAGGTGCACCGGCTGATCGCCGAGGGCACGATCGAGGACCGCATCGCCGAGATGCTCGGCGCCAAACGCGCGCTGGCCGAGGCCGTGCTGTCCTCCGGGGAAGCCGCCCTGACCGAGCTGACCGACGCCGAACTCGCCGCCCTCGTGGAGCTCAGATGACCGCCGCCCGCGGCTTCGCCGCCTTCCCGCCGCAACGCGCCGGAGCCCGTTTCGCCACCTCCTGGTGGGGTCTGGCCTGGGTCAAGGCCATGGAGGACACCTCGCTGGATCATGGGCTGCTGCGCAAGGGCCGCGCGTACGCCAAGACCGGCCAGGTCGGCCCCATCACCGTCAGCCCCGGCCGCATCGCCGCCGTGACCGAGAGCGAGTACGACACCGTCGTACGCGTCGAGCAGCTCACCGACGCCGCCTGGGAACGTTTCCTCGACCAGGTGGCCGCCAAGAGCGGGCACATCGCGGCCCTGCTCGACCGCGACATGCCGCACGACCTGGTGGAGGCCGCCGAGGACGCCGCCGTGCCGCTGCTGCCGGCCGTCGGCGACCTGGAGCCGGAGTGCTCCTGCCCGGACTGGGGGCATCCGTGCAAGCACGCCGCAGCCCTGTGCTACCAGGCGTCGTGGCTGCTGGACGCGGACCCGTTCGTGCTGCTGCTGATGCGCGGGCGCGGCGAGCAGGAGCTGCTGGAGGCGCTGCAGGGGCGCGAGGCCCCGAAGAAGCCGGCCGCGGCCGCGGGGGTTCCGGCGGTGGAGGCGTTCGCGGCGGACGTGGCCGCGCTGCCCGAGCCTCCGCCGGTCGGGGCCGCCTTCGCGCCGCCCGTGCTGGACCCGGCGCCGGGCGTGGACGTGGCCGCCCTGGGGGTGCTCATCGCCTCGGCCGCCTGGCGGGCGCGCGAGGTGCTGCTGCACGGGCGGCTGCCGGAGCTGTCCGAATACCAGGACCGCGTCCGCCTGGCCGCCGAGCACGACCTGGGCCTCGGGCTGGAGGCGCCCGTGCAGGCGTGGCGGTACGGCGGCGCGCACGGCCTGGAGGTGCTCGAGCACGCCTGGACGCCGCCCCGCCAGGATCTGGCCAGGTCGCAGGCCCTGCTGGAGGCCGGTTGGGAGGGCGAGCAGCCGCCGCCGCTGGAGGCCTGGCGCAACCGCTGGACCCTCGGCCCGCTGCAACTGCGCTACGGCCGCGACGGCCGCTGGTACCCCTTCACCCGGGTCGAGGGGGAGTGGTGGCCCGCCGGCCCGCCGGAGCGCGACCCGGCGGCGCTGGTCAGCGGGTGAGCCGTCAGGCGCGGCGGCGGTAGGCGGCCACGGCCAGCGGGGCGAAGACGGCCAGGAACAGCGCGCCGGAGGCCGGCGTCCACCACACCGACGCCCCCGCCGGCCCGCCCAGCATCAGCGCCCTGGAGGCGTTCATGGCGTGGTTGACCGGGTTGATGTCCAGCCAGGCCTGCAGCCAGCCCGGCAGGGTGCTCTTCGGCGTGATCATGCTGGTGCCGAACGTCAGCGGGAACAGCACCATGAACGCCATCCCCTGCACCCCGCCGGGTTCGCGCATCAGCACCCCCAGCAGCACGAACGCCCAGCTCACGCAGAAGGCGAAGAACACCGTCAGCAGGCAGGCCGCCAGCACCTCCAGTGGCCCGGTCCGCGCGCGGAACCCCAGCGCGAAGCCGAACCCGAGCAGCACCGCCACCGCCACCATGAGGAAGATCACGTCGGGGCGGCCGACGAGGCCGGCGGCCAGGTCCAGGCGGCGTCGCATGCCGCCGGAGTACGTGCTCGCGCGCCGGTAGGCGGCCTCGGCCAGGCCGAAGTCCGCCAGCAGCCGGGCGGCCGTGGCCTTGGCGTCCGCGATGCGCAGGTCCAGGAGGCGGCCGATGAGGACGAGGTTCTCGGTGCCGGTCAGGTCCTCGTCGACGGAGGCGTACTGGCCGGTCAGGCCGATGAGGCGGCGCACGCGGGAGGCGTGGCGGACGACGTCCAGGCCGCTGACGGTGGCGCGGCCGGCGTCGGGGCGCAGCAGCGTGGCCAGGATGCGCACGGCGGTGGTCTTGCCGGCGCCGTTGGGCCCGAGCACGCCCAGCACCGTGCCGGGCGGGGCCGAAAGGGCGATGCCGTCCAGGGCGGTGGTCGCGCCGAAGCGTTTGACCAGCCCTTCGGCTTCGAAGGCGTTCATGTGAACCATCCTCGAAGGCGCCGCTGTCAGCGCGCGCACAGATCTCTGTCAGCCGGACAGGACGGCGGCCAGGTCGGCCGCCGGGCCCGGGGGCAGGGCGCCGTGCAGCAGCTCGACGCGGTGCACCAGCCGGGGCGCGGCCAGCGGCACCCCGCGCGCGGCGCCGGACAGGGCGGAGGCGGGCAGCAGGGTCAGGCCGTGGTCGGCGGCGACCAGGTTGAGCACGGTGTGCACGTTGTCCCCGTGATAGTCCAGCCCCACCGGGAACCCGTCGCCCACCAGGTCGCGCAGCCGGGCCAACGGGCACAGCGGGGTCTGCAGCCAGCGGGCGTCCACCAGGTCGGCCAGCGCCAGCGCCGCCCGCCCGGCCAGGGGATGACCGGCGGGCAGGGCCACGACCAGCTCCTCCTCGCTCACCCCGACGGCCGTCATCGGCCCGGCGTCCAGCAGGCGCAGCGGATCGGACGGGGCGGCCAGCCCGTCGGCCAGGCCCAGGTCGGCCCGCCCTTCGGCGACCATCGCGACGGCCTGGTCACGCCCGCAGGTGTGCAGGCTCACCTCCAGGCGCGGGTTCCCGGCACGCGCCCGCGCCAGCCGGGCGGCCACGACGGGGTTGACGGCCAGCGGGGTGGCGGCCAGCCGCAGCCGGTGCCCGGGCCGGGGGGGGGCGCGACGCACGCCGCGGCGGGCGGCGCGTTGGCGCAGAAGACGGGGCCCGGGGTGCTCATGAAGCCGCCGGCGGCCGGCGGGGGGGTCGCCCGGGCGCCGCGGC
>NZ_JBSFTC010000540.1:0-4808 GCF_053590415.1 Nonomuraea sp. NPDC003201 | reverse complement strand
TGTGGACGGTGTCGGCGAGCAGGGCCACCGATCCGCTGATCGCGACGATCACCACCTGCAGGATGGCGGTGACGCCGAGGCCGATCAGGCTGATCGCGGCGAGCCGGCGCAGCAGGCCCGTCATGGCACCGGGGCCCGCGAGGCGGGGCGGACGGTCAGGCTCTCGACCGGGATCAGGGCCGCGTCCGCGACCTCGATCTCGACCCGCTCGATCTCCGGGGCCGCCTCGCGCACCGCGTCCCGGAGGGCCGAGGCCGCCCCGGCCGCCGAGGAGCGGCAGCCGGTCGGGCGGAAGCGCAGCCGTACCAGGTCGCCCTCGACGGAGAGCAGGTCGGCGGCGCCGGCCAGCGCCTGCTCCACCCGGGTCCGGGTGTCCAGCGGGTGCAGATCGTGCAGCAGGAGCAGGGGCGAGACCAGCTCGTCGGCGCCCAGGCGGGCCGCCGCCTCGTCGCCCACGAGTGCCATGACCCGGGCCAGGCCCTCGCCGTACAGGCCGAGCACCTCCGCGACGAGCTCCGTGGCGGCCGCGTCGGCCTTGTCGAGCAGGGATTCGATCCTGCGGACGCGCTCGTTCATCAGCCGGAGACGCTCGCGCCGAACGTGGGCGAGTGCACCTGCTTGAGCACCTTGCCGTCGCCCAGGTACATGTGCACCCCGCAGGGCAGGCACGGGTCGAAGCTGCGCACGGTACGCATGATGTCGATGCCCTTGAACGAGTCGGCGCCGTTCTCCTCGAAGATCGGCAGGCCCTGCACCGCGTCCTCGTACGGGCCCGGCGTGCCGTACTTGTCGCGCGGGCTGGCGTTCCACGGCGTCGGCGGGTACGGGTGGTAGTTGGCGATCTTCCCGTCGCGGATCACCACGTGGTGCGACAGCACGCCGCGCACCGCCTCGTGGAAGCCGCAGCCGATCGCCTCGTCCGGCACCTCGAAGTCGGTGAACACCTGCGTGCGCCCGGCTCTGACCTCGCCCATCGCCTGCTCGTAGAAGTGGACGGCCATCGCCGCCGCGTACGCCACGAAGTAGACGCGGGCGCGGTTGCGCTCGATGGTGTTCGCCCAGCGCGGGATCTTCCACTCCAGCCGCGTCTCCGGGAAGGCGGCGCTCTTGGGCAGGTTGATCTCGACGCTCTGGCCGGTGGCCCGCACCGTGCCGGTGTCGACGAGGCCGGCCAGCGCCGTGGTCCACAGCCGGGCCAGCGGGCCGCCGCCGGTGTCGAGCGCCAGGTGGTCGCCGGTGCGCTGGTCGTACCAGCGCGGGCTCATCACCCAGCTGTAGTTGCCGTTCTCCAGGTCGCGCTTCTGCGGCTTGGGCAGGGTCGTCTGGTTCCACGGGTGGCGCTGGTCCACCGGGTTGCCCAGCGGGTCGTGGGTGACGAACGTCTCCTCGGCCTGCCAGTCGTCATAGTACGAGCTGCCCAGCAGGATTCTGATGCCGAGGTTGATGTCCACCAGGTTCGTCGTGACCAGCTCGTTGTCCACCACGATGCCCGGCGTGACGAACATCCGGCGGCCCCAGCCGTTCATGTTCCGGTAGTCGTAGTCGACCACCGCCGGGTCCTGGAACGCGCCCCAGCAGCCGAGCATCACGCGCCGGCGGCCGACCTCCTCGTAGCCGGGCATGGCCTCGTAGAAGAAGTCGAAGAGGTCGTCGTTCATCGGGACGGACCGCTTGACGAAGTCGAGGACCCGCAGCAGCCGCACCATGTAGTCGGTGAACACCTGAGGGGTGGCCACCGTGCCCACGCCGCCGGGGTACAGCGTGGACGGGTGCACGTGCCGGCCCTCCATCAGGCAGCACATCTCCCTGGTGACCCGGCTCACCTGCAGCGCCTCGCGGTACAGGTCACCGGTGAACGGGTTGCACGCGCGCATGATGTCGGCGATCGTCCGGTAGCCGTGGATCGCGGAGTTGGGCGCCTGGGTCGTCTCGGCCCGGCGCAGCAGGCTCGGGTTCGTCTCCTTGACCATCTGCTCGCAGTAGTCGACGAAGACGAGGTTGTCCTGGAAGAGCGTGTGGTCGAACATGTACTCGGCGGCTTCGCCCAGGTTGATGATCCACTCACCGAGTGGAGGGGGCTTGATGCCGTACGCCATGTTCTGCGCGTAGATCGAGCAGACCGCGTGGTTGTCACCGCAGATGCCGCAGATGCGGCTGGTGATGAAGTGGGCGTCGCGCGGGTCCTTGCCCCTCATGAACACGCTGTAGCCGCGGAACAGCGACGAGGTGCTCTTGCACTCGACGACCTCGCGGTTCTTGAAATCGATCTTCGTGTAGATGCCCAGGTTCCCGATGATCCTGGTGATCGGGTCCCAGGACATCTCCACCAGCTCGCGGGGCTCGCCCTTGAGCTCCTTCTCACCTGCCGTACGGATGGCCACCTCGCCGCTCTCCCTCTCAGCCGTTTCCCCAGCGCGGGTCGAACCCGCTCGTCAGCCGGCGGCGGTTGTGGCGCCACTTCGGCTCCTTGTTCGCTGCCTTGTTCGTGATCGCGCGAAGCCTGCGGATCATCGCGCCGTACGCGCCGCTCATCGCGACCGAGACGGACGCTCCCGGAGGCTCGTCCATGAAGGGCATGAACTTGTCGGGGAAGCCGGGCATGGTGCAGGCGATGCAGATGCCGCCCACGTTCGGGCAGCCGCCGACGCCGTCCATCCAGCCGCGCTTGGTGACGTTGCAGTTGACCACCGGCCCCCAGCAGCCGACGCGCACGAGGCACTTGGGGGAGTTGTAGTCGAGGGCGAAGTCGCCCTGCTCGTAGTAGCCGGCCCGGTCGCAGCCCTCGTGCACGGTCTTGCCGAACAGCCAGGTGGGGCGCAGCATGTCGTCGAGCGGGATCGTCGGCGCCATGCCCGCAGCCTGGTACAGCAGCCAGGTCAGCGTCTCGGTGAAGTTGTCCGGCTGGACGGGACAGCCGGGCACGTTGACGATGGGCAGCCCGCCCGCGGAGCGGAAGTCACGGCCCAGGTAGTCGGCCAGCCCCATGCATCCGGTCGGGTTGCCGGCCATGGCGTGGATGCCGCCGTACGCCGCGCAGGTGCCGATCGCGACCACGGCCCAGGCCTTGGGCGCGAGCCGGTCGATCCACTGGTTCACCGTGATGGGCTGGCCGGTGGCCGGGTCGTTGCCCATCGACGTCCAGTAGCCGTCGCCGTTGATCTTCTCGTTCGGGATGGAACCCTCGACCACGAAGATGAACGGGCCGAGCTCGCCCTCGTGGGCCCGGTGGAACGGGGCCATGAAGGCGTCGCCCGTCTCCGCGGCCAGCACCTTGTTGTGCAGGTGCACCTTGGGCAGTCCCGGCACGAGCCCGAGCAGGACGTCCTCCAGGCTCGGCAGCGTGGCGGCGGTCACCGAGACCGTGTCGCCGTCGCAGCTCATGCCCTCCGAGGTCCACAGGATGTGCACCTCGTCCAGAGCTTTCGGTGTTTGTGTGGTTGTCATGGCCCAAGCCCCCTTCTTGGCCCGCGTAGAGGTTTAGGCCCCCATATCACTTGGTATCCGACCTGAGACTCTACGTAGCGGACATACCGTGATGACGGAGGTTGTAAACCATGACGCAGACCCTGCCGACCCGTACCGGAACCCGCGATGAGCTGCGCCAACGCGTCTCGACCCGGCCTGCGCAGGCCCTCGTGCGGGCCGCCGCGCGGGGAGCGATCGGCTCCATGGCGATGTCCGGATTGCGGCAGTTCACGACGGCGATCGGCCTCGTGGCGAAGGTGCCGCCCGAGGCCGTGCTGGAGCGCACCGTCCCGCGGTTGTTCCGCCGGGTCCACCACCGGCGTCGGCCCGCGATGGTAGAGCTGGCCCATTGGGGGTACGGCACAGCCGGAGGGGCGCTGTACGGGCTGCTGCCGCACGGGCTGCGCCGCCGCGCCTGGGCCGGACCGGCCTACGGCGTGGCGTTCTGGCTCGCCTTCGAGGCTGCCATCGCGCCCGCCCTCGGCCTGCCGCGCCATCCCCGCACCACGTTGGAGCGCCTGGCGCTGCTGGCCGACCACCTGCTGTACGGGGTCGTGGTCGGCGCCTCCCCGTGGCCTCACCAGGACGTGCCGGATAGCCCTATGGACTGACCTATGGACTGACCTATGGACTGACTGGGCCGAGCCGGTCCCTGGCAGCGGCGACGGCCACCTGGCCGAGGCTGATGCCGCCGTCGTTGGCCGGCACGCCGGAGTGGGTGAGCACCCGGAACCCGGCCCCGCCCAGCCGGTCCACCGTGCGCCGCAGCAGCAGCACGTTCTGGAAGACACCGCCGGACAGCGCGACCGTCGTCAGTCCCGTCCCGTCGCGCAGCATCCGGCAGCAGCGCACGATGAGATCGCTCACGCCGTTGTGGAAGCGGGCGGAGATGACCGGCACGCCGACGCCCGCGGCCAGATCCGCCATGGCGGCCCGTACCAGGTCCGAGCCGGCCACCACCAGCACGCCGCCGTCGCGCGAGACGGCCGCCGGGTAGCCGCCGCGCTCGGCGGGGTCGGCGAGCCGCTCCAGCTCGATCGCGGCCTGCCCCTCGTACGTGATGGCGTCGCGCACGCCGAGCAGCGCCGCGCGCACGGCGGCCGGGCCGGGCAGGAACCCGAGCCAGGCCTGCGACCTGAACAGGGTCGCCGACACCGCCACCAGCCAGCCCAGCACGCTGACCGGGATCGTTCCCCAGAGCGGCAACCGGCCGTACAGCGCCACCGACAGCACGCACGGCACCCCGGCCGCCAGGCCGACCACGGGGCACCGTGCGTTCCGAGTCAGCGGTCTTGGGGCGGACGAACTGGAGGCGGCCGGCGACACGCTGAAGACTCTGAACC
>NZ_JBSFTC010000539.1:0-4851 GCF_053590415.1 Nonomuraea sp. NPDC003201 | reverse complement strand
TCACGCACGCGACCGCGCGGCTCGGCGCCGGGTCGCCGTGGCTCGTGGTCGGTGCGGTGCCGGTCAGCCCTGCACCGGTCGAGTTCGTCGCGGCGGGAACGGCCGCGCGGTTCGTCGCCGGACTCGCGCGGCGGACGCCCACGTGGCGGATCGCCCGGGCCGAACGGCAGGTCCAGCGGGTCCGGCGGGCGCTTGCGCGGCTGGCGTGGCGGGTTCTCCGGCGACGCCGGACGGCCCGACCCGTCGGAACGGCCCCCGTCAGAACGTGCGGAGCCGCCCTGCCGCCCCGCCCGTCCCGGACCTCCCGGCGTACGACGAGCGGCGCCGGGCCCTCCTTGAGAGCCGGCGCCGCCAGCGCCGCGGCCGGGTCCCTGCCCCCTGCCGCCCGAGTTGCTCACCGTTCCCTGTCCGCCTGACCGCTCAGGCCGTCGGCGCCGCTCCAGCTGTCGACGTTCTTCCAGTTGCGCTGCTCGCCCTCCTTCTCGGCCATCGTGGCGAGGACGTCGGGCTGCGTCTTGAGCTGGTATTCCAGCTCGATCTTCTCCTTCTCCTGACGCGCCACCGCGATCTCGTCGCGCAGGTCGGCGTCGGTGATGGCGTCCTTGGCCAGCATGGTGTTGAGCAGCAGCAGGCTCACCAGGCCGCCGCAGAGCAGCCCGACGACGAGCAGCACGAACGGCGCGCGCTGGCTGCGCGCGGGCCTGCGCCGCGCCATCGGCCGCCTGATCTGCGCGCTCACCGAGGCGATCCGCTTGCCGGCGGTGCCGGCGCCGGAACGGGTGCCCGGACGCACGCGGGTGGCGCCGTCGGCGCGCTCCCGCTCGGCGCCGGGCCGCTTGCCGTCGAGGTCGAGGCGTGCCCGCTCGGCCGCCGACAGCTTGCTCTCGACGTCAGGACGGGGCCGCGGCTTGGACTGGTGCGGCGCCCCGAGCCGGCGCGTACCCGTCTTCGGGGTCGCGCGGCGGACGGGCGCTCCCCGGCCGGTCTCCTGCTCAGTCGTCAACACGGATCCTCTCTGCCGCCCGTAGCCGGGCCGAGGCCGCCCGCGGGTTGCGGGCGAGCTCTTCTTCGCTTGGGAGCTCGGCTCCCCTCGTCAGGAGGCGGAACCTCGGCTGGTGAGCCGGCAGGGGGACGGGCAGCCCGGGGGGGCTGGTGTCCCTGGTTCGCGCCGTGAGGGCCTGCTTGGTGAGCCGGTCCTCGAGCGAGTGGTACGAGAGCACGACGACTCGCCCACCCAGCGCCAGCGCGTCGAGTGCCGCGGGCAATGCCGCCTCCAGGGCGGACAGCTCCGCGTTCACCTCGATGCGCAGCGCTTGGAAAGTCCTCTTGGCGGGGTTTCCCCCGGTGCGCCGGGTCGCGGCGGGAATCGCCTCACGCACGATGTCCGCAAGCCGCTTAGTCGAGGTTATGGCCTCTTTGGCCCGTTCCTTGATGATCAGGCCCGCGACACGCGGAGCGAATCGTTCTTCTCCGTAGTCGCGCAGGATGCGGATCAGCTCCGGGGCGGAGTAGGTGTTGACCACCAGCTCCGCCGTCAGCTCCTGGTCGGTGTCCATCCGCATGTCGAGCGGCGCGTCGTAGGAATAGGCGAACCCGCGCTCCGCCTCGTCGAGTTGCGGCGAGGAGACCCCCAGGTCGAACAGGGCTCCGTTGACCGTGGTGCGCCCCGCGCGGGCGAGCACCTCGGCCAGGTCACCGGAGGAGGCGTGGACCAGGGTGATCCGGTCCGCGTACGGGCTCAGCCGGCGGGTCGAGAAGTCGATCGCGAAAGGGTCGCGGTCGATCCCGATCAGATGGAGTGAAGGATAGGCGGCGAGCAGGGCCTCCGAGTGGCCACCGAGGCCGAGGTTGGCGTCGACGACGACCGGCTCGCTGCCGGACAGCGAAGGCCCGAGCAGCTCCAGAACGCGCTCGAGCATCACCGGAACGTGACCGCCCGTGCCAGCGTTGTCCTGCATCTCCAACCCCCCTCTCGCGTCCTTGCCCGCGGATGACGCGTATAGATCGATCGTCGGCCACCTCTGAGTCCCCACCCGGCGCCGCCCGGCCAGGTCCCCATCCGCACCCTCTTCGTGGACGCCTGTCATCTGACACCGGGGAAGGTGCATCAGCTGACCGGCAGTGGTTGCGGGTGGAGACCTCGCCGAACGACAACACCGACGGATCGACCGTGGTCACTACAAGATCCCTGGCAGCACCTCCTCCGACAGATCGGCGAACGCCTGCTCCTGCGCGCTGAGATAGGTGTCCCAGGCCTGCGCGTCCCAGATCTCCAGCCGGGTGTTGGCCCCGATGACGACGCAGTCACGCTCCAAACCCGCATACTGACGCAGGCTCTGCGGGATCGTGATGCGCCCTTGCTTGTCTGGCTTCTCGTCGGACGCACTGGCGAAGAAGACGCGGCTGTAGTCGCGCACCGCCTTGGCGGTGACCGGGGCGGTGCTGAGAGCCTCGGTAATGCGCTGGAACTCCTCCACGGGAAAGACGTAGAGGCATCGCTCCTGGCCTTTGGTGATCACAAGACCCTCCGCCAGCTCCTCACGGTACTTAGCCGGCAGGAACAGCCGTCCCTTGTCGTCCAGACGCGGTTGATGGGTTCCGAGGAACACCGGACCCACCTCCCGTGCCTCGTGAAGCGCTCAGCGCTGGTGCACCGGGCCCTCCACTGCGCACCACCATACTCCACTTCTCCCCACCGTCAACTGATTCGAACCGTCTTCATCATCGCTTTCCGTTGCGTTACCGCAGGTCAGAGCGATGGAGCGGGATGGAGGGGGGTGACCGGGCGGTCAACCCTCATGGGCGTGTCGAGGGTTCAAAAGGCCGCGGAAATAGGGGCTCGGCTCGTTCGGGAAGCCCGCGGTGGAGGAAAGTGGAGCGCCCGGTGGGGTGTCGTGTCACGGGATTCGTACTGCTATGCGACAAGAACAGGAACATCGCCGGTGTTCCCTGGAATATCCACAAATGTCGCCCGAGAACCCACAGCGTCGTAGGGTCGTACACACAATGGAAAAGGAATGGCATGGCTCCCGCAAAGGCACCCTACGGGACAGCCGTCGCACTTCTCTCATGGAGGCCCGGTGGCAGTAACCCATGATGTCCCTCCCCAGCTCGACGAGCTGGTCTCCACCGCGCATCGGATTCGGAACGCCATCGAATCGGTGATCGAGGGCAAGGGCGACGCCGTCCGCATCATGCTCACCGTCCTGCTCGCGGAGGGCCACCTCCTGATCGAGGACGTTCCAGGGGTCGGCAAGACCATGCTGGCCAAGGCGCTGGCGCGCTCCATCGACTGTCCGGTGCGCCGCGTGCAGTTCACTCCCGACCTGCTGCCCAGTGACATCACCGGGGTCAGCGCGTACAACCAGCAGACCCGGGAGTTCGAGTTCAAGCCCGGCCCGGTGTTCGCGAACATCGTGGTCGGCGACGAGATCAACCGAGCCTCTCCGAAGACGCAGTCCGCGCTGCTGGAGTGCATGGAAGAGCAGCAGGTGACGGTGGACGGCGAGACGTACCAGCTGGACACGCCGTTCATGGTGATCGCCACCCAGAACCCCATCGAGATGGAAGGCACCTATCCCCTTCCCGAGGCGCAGCGTGACCGTTTCACCGCGCGCATCGCGATGGGCTACCCCGAGCCGCACGCCGAGCTGGAGATGCTCGACGTGCACGGCCAGACCTCGCCGCTGGACAAGCTGGAGCCGGTGGCGACGACCGCCGAGGTGCGCGCCCTCATCGAGGCCGTACGCGGCGTCTACGTCTCGCAGGCGGTCAAGAAGTACGCCATCGACCTCGTCGTGGCCACCCGCCACTCCCCCGACCTGCGGCTGGGCGCCTCGCCCCGGTCCACGCTGCAGCTCGTACGGGCCGCCAGGGCACACGCCGCGCTGGCCGGTCGCGACTACGTCATCCCCGACGACCTGCAGGACCTGGCCATCCCCGTGCTGGCGCACCGGCTGCTGCCCAGCGTCGAGGCCCAGGGCCAGCGCCGCCTGCCCGAGCAGGTGGTGACCGATCTGATCAGGCGTGTACCGGTGCCGGAGGCCAGGGCGTCGTGAGGGCCGGACTGCGGGCGCTGACCTCCAGGGGCAGGTCGTTCCTCGCCTCCGGCATCGCGGCGCTGCTGATGGCCGTCATCCTGGGCGAGAACGACCTGTTCAGGATCGGCGTCCTGGTGACGGCGCTGCCGCTGCTGGCGGCCATGGTGGTGGCGCGCACGCGCTACCGGCTGAGCTGCGCCAGGCGCCTCGACCCGCCGCGGGCGGAGGTCGGCGGCGAGGCCACCGTGACCCTGCGGCTGGAGAACGTCACCAGGCTCCCGACCGGCCTGCTGCTCATCGAGGACACCGTTCCTTACGCGCTGGGCGTGCGGCCCCGGTTCGTGCTGGACCGGGTCGAGTCGCGGGGCGTGCGGGAGATCGACTACCGGGTGCGCTCGGACCTGCGCGGCCGTTACACGATCGGCCCGCTGTCGGTCCGCATCGCCGACCCGTTCGGGCTCGTCGAGCTGACCCGCTCGTTCACGATCAGCGACACGCTCGTGGTGACGCCGCACGTCGCGGCGCTCCCCCATGTGCGGCTGTCGGGTGAGTGGACGGGCGGCGGCGACAGCCGTACCAGGAGCGTGGCCGCGGCCGGCGACGACGACGTGGCGCCACGCGAGTACCGGCAGGGCGACGACCTGCGCCGGGTGCACTGGCGCTCGACGGCCCGCCGCGGCGAGCTGATGGTGCGCCGCGAGGAGCAGCAGTGGCAGAGCCGCGGCGCGCTCCTGCTGGACACCCGCAGGTACGCGCCCTGACGTCGTCATCGGCGTCGCGCTCCTTATCGCCTGCGCCGCGCTTCCGCCGG
>NZ_JBSFTC010000538.1:0-4868 GCF_053590415.1 Nonomuraea sp. NPDC003201 | reverse complement strand
CCGCTGGCCGCGGCCGGCGGGTCGGGGTTGCCGTTCGGGCCCTCCGGGTTGACGTAGATGAGGCCCATCTGGACCGCGCCCAGCGGGTTCTCCAGCTCGCGGTCGCCGGTGTAGCGCTCGTCGCCGAGCCAGGTGGTCTCGGGGCCCCAGTAGACGTCCTCGTCAGGCTCCCAGACGTCCGCGCGGCCGCCGGCGAAGCCGAAGGTCTCGAAGCCCATCGTCTCCAGGGCGACGTTGCCGGCGAGGATCATGAGGTCGGCCCACGAGAGCTTCTGGCCGTACTTCTTCTTGACCGGCCAGAGCAGGCGGCGGGCCTTGTCGAGGTTGCCGTTGTCGGGCCAGCTGTTGAGCGGGGCGAAGCGCTGCTGCCCGGCCCCGGCGCCGCCGCGGCCGTCACTGATCCGGTACGTGCCCGCGCTGTGCCAGGCCATCCGGATGATGAACGGGCCGTAGTGACCGAAGTCGGCCGGCCACCAGTCCTGCGAGGTCGTCAGCACCTCCGCGATGTCCCGCTTGACGGCCGGGAGGTCCAGGCTCTTGAACGCCTCGGCGTAGTCGAACTCCTGGCCGAGGGGGTTGGTCTCGGCGGGGTTCTTGGCGAGGATCCTCAGGTTGAGCCGCTCCGGCCACCACTGGCGGTTTCCGCCACCCTGAGTCGGATGCGGGGCGCGCTGGTGCGCGACCGGGCAGCCTGCGCCTTCCGCCTTCGCGTCAGTGACGATTGCATCATGGTTCTCAGACATGGGAATCCTTCCGGATTAGATCACGGTGCTCAGGAACTGCGGGCGGTGGAACATGCGGGGCACAGGCCCCAATAGATGACCTCGGCCTCGTCGATCGTGAAGCCGTGGGCGTCGGACGCGGTCAGGCAGGGCACCTCGCCCACCGCGCAGTCGACGTCGGCGACGACACCGCACGAGCGGCACACGACGTGGTGGTGGTTGTCGCCGATGCGTCCCTCGAACCGGGCCGGGCTGCCGGCCGGTTCGATACGACGTAGGAGTCCCGCCGCGGTGAGCGCGTGCAGGGCCTCGTAGACGGCTTGAAGGGAGACATGGCCGACACGGTCGCGCACCCCGGAGGCGATCGCCTCGACATCGAGGTGATCGCCCTCCCGGACGGTCTCGAGCAGCGCGACGCGGGCGGCCGTCACTCTCAGGCCTACACCGCGCAGCTCCTCGGCGGTGGTCTTCATAAACACGAACTATACAAGATAATGAATGATCCAAGTCTAGTGACGCGCCGGGAAACATTCCATGGACATGCGAAAAGGCCTGCCCCGCGCGCTGCGGGACAGGCCTCGGATCCGCGGCCGGGCGTCAGCCGGTGACGCTCGCCTCGTGAACCAGGTCGGTGAGGCGCTTGAGCTGGTCGGGGTCGGTCGAGGGCAGCACGCCGTGCCCCAGGTTGAACACGTGCCCCTCAGCCGCGCGGCCCTGGCGCAGCACCTCGCGCGCCTTGCGCTCGACGACCTCCCACGGCGCCAGGAGCACGGCCGGGTCGAGGTTGCCCTGGAGCGCCTTGCCGGGGCCGACCCGGCGGGCCGCCTCGTCGAGCGGCACCCGCCAGTCCACGCCCACCACGTCGGCCCCGGCCTCGCCGAGCACGCCGAGCAGCTCGCCCGTGCCGACGCCGAAGTGGATGCGCGGCACGTCCGTCACGCCCTCGAAGATCCGCCGCGTGTACGGCAGGACGAACTCCCGGTAGTCGGCCGGCGCCACCGCCCCCACCCAGGAGTCGAAGAGCTGCACCGCCGAGGCCCCCGCCGCGATCTGGATGCGCAGGTGCTCCAGCACGATCGTGGACAGCCGCTCCATGAGCGCGTGCCACAGCTTCGGCTCGCCGTACATCATGGCCTTGGTGTGATCGTGGTTCTTGGACGGGCCGCCCTCGATGAGGTAGGAGCCGAGCGTGAACGGCGCCCCGGCGAAGCCGATCAGCGGCGTGCCGCCCAGCTCGCCGGTCAGCGTGCGGATGGCCTCGGTGACGTACGGCACGTCGTCCGGCTCCAGCGGGCGCAGCGCGTCGATGCCCTTGGCGTCGCGGATCGGGTCGGCCACGACGGGGCCGACGCCCGGCTTGATGTCGAGATCGACGCCGATGGCCTTGAGCGGGACGACGATGTCGCTGAAGAAGACGGCCGCGTCCACGCCGTAGCGGCGCACGGGCTGCATGGTGATCTCGACGATCAGATCGGGCGTCGCGCAGGCGGTGAGCATCGGCACGCCCCCGCGGACCTTGTGGTATTCCGGCAGCGCCCGCCCGGCCTGGCGCATGTACCAGACCGGGGTGTGCGGGACGGGCTGGCGGCGGCAGGCACGCAGGAACGCTGAGTCGGCGAGGTTCACTCCACAAGGGTGCCATGACCGGGCGGCGGTCCCGACACTGGTGCGAGGTGTCGGAAAAACATCGATCGAACACCCCAAGTCATGATCAGATAGCCAGATGAAGGTTTACCGGTCTGCTCGGCATCGGCATCGCACGAGGGTCGAACACACCCCATGCCCGGCCAGAGTGCCGGTCTCGACTGGGCCAAATGTTCACCAACCCCCCGCGCGGCATCGATTCAGAGACCACTTTCGGGACACGCCGAGCGCGTTGCGGGGAAATGTCAGCGGCTCGTGCCAACGTCGGAGCCACGACCCGAAGAAAGGCCCCGGTTCGATGACTCGTGCGACTACCGCGTTGTGGACTTCCCCAGAGCGCCGCAATGAGCGCTGCCTGTCCTGTGCCGGCGAGCGGCTGTTCGAGCAGCCGCCGTGCCTCGACGGGCACGAGCCCGGCCACTGCCCGGAGTGGGCCTGCGTCGAGTGCGGTCACGCGATCGTCATCGGCACCGCCGAGTCCGTCCGACAGGTTCGCCAGCTGGTTACGGCAGCGGCTTGATCACGAAGGATGAGCACCCCTGTGGTCCCCTTCCGTCCGACTTCGACCTACGCTTCCGCTATGACACTCAGTGACCCGCCTCCTCCGCCCGCGGCGTTCACGCGCGCGGCGGAGAGCATGCGGTTGACCGAGGTCAGGCCGGAGATCGAGCTGGAGGAGCTGCCCGCGCCGCAGCGGCTGGCCCCCTACTCGTCGGCCATCGGCGCGTCGGTCTACCGCGACGACGAAGAGCTCGCGGTGGGCAGGCTGATCCTGCTCTACGACCCTGACGGCCAGCGCGGGTGGGAGGGCCCGTTCCGGCTGGTGGCCTACGTCAGGGCCGACATGGAGCCGGAGATCACCTCCGACCCGCTGCTCGGGCCGGTCGTCTGGAGCTGGCTGACGGAGGCTCTGGAGGCCCACCAAGCCGACTACTCCGCCGCTGGCGGTACCGTGACAAGAGCCGTGTCAGAGGGGTTCGGCAACAAAGCCGAAGACCCGGTCACGACCGAGCTCGAGCTACGGGCGTCCTGGTCACCCGCGCAGGAGGATCTCTCCGGCCACGTCGCCGCCTGGTGCGACCTCATGTGCCTGGCGGCGGGGATCCCGCCGCTCCCGCCCGACGTGGCCGCCCTTCCCCGCCGCCGTGATGATCCGGAGAGTGACCGTACGAAGTGAGGGCACCAGTCAAGACAGCACAAGCGTCATGAGGTCGGTGAACTCGTGACAGAAGAACATACCGTCGTGCCGCTCCTGGAGCCGCGCGAGGGCATTCCAGCGGTCATCGCGGACGCCGACGCGCTGACTGAAATCGTTTCGCGTTTCGCGGCGGGCAAGGGTCCCGTGGCGGTCGACGCCGAACGCGCCTCCGGCTATCGGTACGGCAACCGCGCCTACCTCGTACAGCTGCGCCGGGCCGGTGCCGGGACCGCGTTGATCGACCCGATCGCCTGCCCCGACCTGTCCGCGCTCGACGCGGCCGTGGCCGAGGCGGAGATCGTGCTGCACGCCGCCTCCCAGGACCTGCCGTGCCTGCTCGAGGTGGGGTTCAGGCCGCGGGAGATGTTCGACACGGAGCTGGCGGGGCGGCTGCTCGGCTACGAGCGGGTCGGACTCGGCACGATGGTCGAGACCGTGCTCGGGCTGCGCCTGGAGAAGGGACACTCGGCCGCCGACTGGTCCACCCGGCCGCTGCCGGAAGACTGGCTGCGGTACGCGGCCCTCGACGTGGAAGTGCTGGTCGAGCTCCGCGACGTGCTCCACCAGGAGCTGGCCGACAGCGGGAAGCTGGAGTGGGCGCGCGAGGAGTTCGCCGCCGTGCTCAACACTCCACCGCCCGTGCCACGGTCCGATCCCTGGCGGCGTACGTCGGGCATCCACAAGGTCCGGAACGTACGCGCGCTGGCGATCGTGCGGGAGTTGTGGACCATGCGTGACAGGATCGCCCGGGAGTCCGACCTGGCGCCGGGGCGGGTGTTGCCCGACGCGGCCATCGTCACCGCCGCGCTGGAGGGACCCCGTACCAAGAAGGCCTTGACCGAAATATCAGCATTCACCGGGCGTAGCGCTCGCCGCCACATGGGCGACTGGCTCGCCGCCGTCACCCGGGCCCGCGGACTGCCGGACAACCAGCTCCCGCAGCCGAGCACCCCGGGCGACGGACCACCACCGCCCAACCGCTGGGCCGACCGCGACCCGGCCGCCGCCAAACGCCTCGCCGCCGCGCGAGCGGTGGTGGCGGGGCTGGCCGAGCAGCACCACATGCCGACCGAGAACCTGCTCCAGCCGGACGCTGTCCGGCGGCTCACCTGGGAGCCGCCGGAGGAGATCACCGAGGAGACGGTGACGGGGCGGCTGCGCGAGCTCGGGGCCCGCGAGTGGCAGCTCTCCCTGACGGCCCACCCCATCACCAAGGCCCTGGGCCGCCTCGAAACCCGCGGCGACCTCTAACACCCCACACCTCACCGCAACGCGCCCCGACCCACCCGAACCCGGGTGATCGG
>NZ_JBSFTC010000537.1:0-4891 GCF_053590415.1 Nonomuraea sp. NPDC003201 | reverse complement strand
GCCGCGGCGGGCGACGGGCGGACACTCACGCTCGACCTCGGCGCCAAGCGCACCGTCGGCGCCGTCGCCGTCGCCTTCTTCAACGGGCACGCGCGAACGTCCACCTTCGACATCTTCACCTCCACCAACGGCACCACCTGGAACGCGGCGCTCACGGGCGCCGTCTCCGCCGGCACGTCCGACGACGCCGAAGTCTTCTCCTTCACGGCGCGGCCGGCCCGCCACGTCCGGCTGGTCGGCCACGGAAACTCCGTCAGCAGCTACAACAGCGTCACGGAGATCCGGGTCTACGCCGGGAAGTCCGACGCCCAGGCGGACGCCGCACCCCGGCCGGTCGTTCTCGGTACCGTGACCGCGTCCCCGGCCGGCCCGCCGGCCCTGTCGGTCGGCGACACGCTGCGGCTGAGCCTGACCGGCAAGCAGACCGACGGCCGCCCGGCCGATCTGTCCACGGCGACCATCACCTGGACCAGCAGCCACCCGGCCGTGGCCACGGTGGACGGCTCCGGCCTGGTCACCGCCGCCGGCGGTGGCAGCGCGAAAGTCGGCGCGCTGGTCATTCGCGCACCCGTGATGAAGGTCGTCCGTGTGCCGGTGTCGGTGGTCGACCCGTCGCACATCGAACCCGTGGCCGACGGGTTCGTCCGCGACGGCACCTACGCCGCCACCGCCTTCGGCACGGGCTCCGTCCTCGAAGTACGCAACAATCCCAGCCTGGGCAGCGGATTCGACCGGGTCGCGTACCTGACCTTCCCGCTGACCGCGGCGCACGGCACGGTCGTCTCGGCCACCCTGCACGTCTACGGCTCGACCGGCGACGCCGCGGGCGCGACCGACGCCGTCCACGCGGTCACCGACGCGACCTGGAGCGAAGCCACGCTGACCTGGAACACCCGGCCGCCGCTGGGCGCCGGTCTCGGGACGTTCACGCTCGACACCACCGCGTCCTGGCACACCGTCGACGTGACCGCGTTCGTCCAGGCCCAGCTCGCCGCCGGGCAGGACGTCAGCCTCGCGATCACGTCCACCGCCACGGCGTACGGGCCGTTCACCTCCTTCTCCAGCAAGGAAGCGACCGACAACCACCCCTACCTGGAACTGACGCTGTCCTGACCCGCGCGACGGCGCCCCTCACCCGAGAGGCCCTCCGTGTCCGCGCTTCCCTTCCCCTAAGGCTTCCTCTGGGGTGCCGCGACGGCGGCGTACCAGGTCGAAGGAGCCGTCGCCGAGGACGGCCGCACCGCCTCGATCTGGGACACCTTCAGCCACACCCCGGGACGCGTGCTCGACGGGGACACCGGGGACGTCGCTTGCGACCACTACCACCGCTACGCCGACGACGTCGCCCTCATGGCCCGGCTGGGCCTGAGCGCGTACCGGTTCTCCGTCTCCTGGCCCCGGGTGCAGCCCGGCGGCCGGGGCCGGGCCAACCAGCGCGGGCTCGACTTCTACCGGCGGCTCACCGACGAGCTGCTGGACCGGGGGATCGAGCCGTGGGTCACGCTCTACCACTGGGACCTGCCGCAGGAACTCGAGGACGCCGGAGGGTGGCCCGCCCGGGACACCGCCACCCGGGCGATCCGGACCGCCGACTCGGCCGCCGTCATCGGCACCACGCTCAACCTGCAGTCGCTCATCGCGTACCCGGACGGCCCGGCCGACCGTGAGGCGCTGCGCCGCGTCGACGGCATCGGCAACCGGATCTTCCTCGATCCGCTGCTGCGTGCCGAATACCCGGCCGACGTCGCCGGCGACGTCGCCCACCTGACCGACTTGTCCTTCATCCACCCCGGCGACCTGGCGACCATCGCCGCGCCGATCGACTTCCTCGGCCTCAACTACTACAACCCTCTCGTGGTCGCCGCGTCCGCCGACGATCAGCCCAGCGCCGGCGCGGCCTGGCCGGGCTGTGCGGACGTCAGCTTCATCCGCCGCGGCTTTCCAGTGACCCACCTGGACTGGGAGGTCGACCCGGCCGGACTCACCGCGCTGCTGCGCCGCGTCACCGAGGATTGGGGATACTCCCATCGCTTCGGCCTCGTCCACGTCGACCACACCACCCAGCACCGCACGATCAAGGACAGCGGCCACTGGTACGCGAAGTGATCAGCCGCAACGCACTGCCCCAAGCGACCGCACCGATGTCGCAGTATCGATAGCGTGATCCGGTGCCCCGCCTAGTCGCTCTCTGCGCAGCCGTCCTGACCGTCGCGGCCGGATTGGGGGTGCGCGCGTTCTTCGACGGCCCGGTGTCGAAGTACGCGGGCGACGCCCTCTACACCGTGTTGATCTACACGCTCGTGGTGCTGGTCCTCCCCCGGGTGCGTCCCTGGGTGGCGGCGGTGATGGCGGCCGGGGCGAGCTGGGCGATCGAGTTCGCCCAGCTCGGGGAGATCCCGGCCGTGCTGCGGCCGCTGCTGGGCAGCACGTTCAACCCGCCCGACCTCTTCTGGTACGCGGTGGGCGCGGCCGCGGCCTGGGCCGCGCACACGCTCTGGCTGCGGAGGGCGGGATGAGCGCCGTCAGAACGCGTTCTTCAGGAAGGGCAGCAGCGCCTCGGCCGTACGCTCGGGATACTCCGACATCGGGTAGTGGCCCGCGCCGTCGATCATGACGGCCTGCCCGCGCAGCAGCGACGCCTGGGTCCGCGCCTCGGCCGCCGGGTCGGGGAAGTCGGGGTCCTTGGCGCCCATGAGGACCAGGGCCGGGCAGCGGACCTGGGCGATGGCCCGCTCGGCGTCCGGTTGGCGGTCGAGGAGCATGGCGCGCATCGCCTCGCGCCGTTTCGGGTCGCGCAGCATGGCCACCAGTTCGGCGCGGTGTCCGGCCAGGTCGGCGGGCCTGGCCGTACGGTGCGCCATGGCGTAGTAGAGGCTCCACAGCCGCGGGGAGGCGGCGATCAGCCGGACCAGCGCGCGGACGGCGGCGTTGAGAGGGACGGCTCGGATGAAGCCGTCGATCGCGACGATCCCGGCCACCCGCTCGGGCGCCTCCGCGGCGGCGCGGATGACGCCGCCCGCCGCGTACGAGTTGCCGAGCAGGACCGCGCCGGGCGCGTCCAGCTCCTCCAGCAGGGCCACGATGTCGCCGCCCACCGCGGACTGGGAGTAGTCGTCCCAGCCCGCCGAGGACTCCCCGTGGCCGCGCAGGTCCGCCGTCACCACCCGGTACCCCGCCTCCACCAGCGGCGGGCGCAGGAACCGGTAGGCCTCGCGGGTGTCCCCCAGACCGGGTACGCACACGACGAGCGGCCCTTCGCCGGCGCTGTCGTAGGCCAGGCGACCGCCCGGAACGTCAACGAACATGTCGCCACCTCCCTAACTGACGATGTCCACGATCAGCCCCAGCGCGAGCAGCAGGGCCATGGCACCGCCGGAGACCATCGCGCGCCAGGTGACCGTGGCGCGCTCCCGTACCGAGCGGAAGTACAGGACCGCGCCGACCACCACGAGAATCCCCTCGACGACGGCCGTGAGCCAAGGGATCTGCCACAGCCCGAAGCCGAGCAGCGGCAGGTCACCGGCGTTGCCGGGCAGCAACGGCAGGTCGGCCCGGTGGACGAGCAGGTCGAGCAGCCAGTGGCTGAACGTCACCGCGCCCAGCACCCACCCGGCCGTGCGGCCCCACCGCCAGGCTCCGAAGCCGCCGTACAGCCCCGACAGCAGCAACGCGCCGAGCAGCGAGTGCGAGTACTGCGCGTCGATCAGCGCCTCGCCGTAGGTGCCCGGGGCGACGGCCTGGAAGGACTCGATCCCGCCCGCCAGGAACAGGATCACGAAGATGACCTCGAGGAAGTGCGTGGCGAGCATGAGCGACCACAGCGGGACGCGGGGCTGGGTGGCCTTGACGGCGGCGGCCAGACCGAAGTGTCCGACGAACATTCAGCGTCCCTCCTTGGAGACCGGCTCGGGGGTTCGGGTGGCCCAGCGGTCGAGCCACTCGCACAGCACGACGAACAGCAGCAAGAAAAGTAAGAAATCCATGTCTCTCCTTACGTGGCGTGTACGACGTTAGGAAGAGAGGGCGTCTGCCCGGTATCGGACGATTGTCTGGTGTGGGGGGCGCTACATTCTGATGGTGCTGTGGGGACGGGAGAAGGAGCAGGCGCAGATCGGCGCGTTGATCGCGCAGGCCAGAGGCGGCCGGAGCGGGAGCCTGATCCTGCGGGGCGAGCCCGGGATCGGCAAGTCCGCGCTCCTCGACCACGCCGCCCGGTCGGCGGGGAGCATGCGTCCGCTGCGCGGCACCGGCATCGAGACCGAGGCCGAGCTGCCCTTCGCGGCGCTCCACCTGCTGCTCCACCCGGCGCTCGACCGGATCGGCAGGCTTCCGGCGCCGCAGGCCAGGGCGTTGGAAGGCGCGTTCGGCCTCGCCACCGCACCGGAGGACCGCTTCCTCATCGGCCTGGCCGCCCTGTCGCTGCTCACCGAACTGGCCGAGGACGGCCCGCTGCTCTGCCTGGTCGACGACGCCCAGTGGATGGACCGGTCGTCGGCCGAGGCGCTGCTGTTCGCGGCCCGGCGGCTGCACTCGGAGGGCATCGCCCTGCTGTTCGCGGCCAGGGACGCCTTCCACGCGCCCGGGGTGCCCGAATTGCGGCTCGGAGGCCTCGACCGGCAGGCCGCCGGCGATCTGCTGCGCGAGCACACGCCCGGTCTGGGCCCCAACGTACGGGAGAGGATCCTCGCCGAGAGCGGCGGAAACCCGCTCGCCCTGATCGAGCTGCCCCGGATGCCCGATTCGCCGCACCACGCGCCGGAGCCGCTGCCGCTGCCGCGCCGGATCCAGGAGGCGTACGCCTGATGTTCTTCATTGGTTGTCCCTTCGGGCCAGATCAGGAGATGGAGAGGTCGAAACCGGAGTCGGCGAGCCGCGCCGTGTGGGGGTTGAA
>NZ_JBSFTC010000536.1:0-4899 GCF_053590415.1 Nonomuraea sp. NPDC003201 | reverse complement strand
GCCCGTGGCGATGTGCGCGCCGGTGGCGATGCACGGGCCCGTGGCGATGTGCGCGCCGGTGGCGATGCGCGCGCCCGGGGTGACGAGGTGCCGGTGCGGGAGCGATTCTGGGCCGAGCGGCCGGGGAAGGGCAGCGTGCGGGCTCCGGAGGTGGCCCACCAGCCGGCCGGGTCGGGGGGCCCGGGTGGTGCGGTTGTCGTGGGGGTCAGGTTGGGGGACGGGGTGCGGCTGGTGCTGGACGCCGGCCGGGTCCCGTCCGAGGAGGACGTCCAGGCGGTGCTGGCGGCAGCGAGGCCGTTGCTCGCGGTGCTCGAAGAAAGGGAGCTGACATGAAGATCACTTCGCTGGAGCCCGCACGGTGCCTGCCGGTGCCGGACGCCGGGTTCGGTGCGCTGCGGACCGAGCGCGGCAACCTGCCGCTCGAGAGCGTGGACGTGAACGCCGACATCTCCGGCCTCATCGCCGGGGTCGAGGTGACGCAGGGGTTCAGGAACCCGTTCGACGTCACCCTGGAGGCCACGTACGTCTTCCCGCTGCCCGACCGGGCGGCCGTCACCGGGTTCCGGATGGAGGCCGACGACCGGGTGATCGAGGGTGTGCTGAAAGAGCGCGCCCAGGCCAGGGCCGACTACGACCAGGCGTTGCGCGAGGGCAGGCGGGCGGCGATCGCCGAGGAGGACCGGCCCGACGTGTTCACGATCCGGGTGGGCAACATCCTGCCCGGCGAGCGCGTCTCGGTCCGGCTGACCATGAGCCAGCCCCTGCCGTACGAGGACGGGGCGGCCACGTTCCGCTTCCCGCTGGTGGTGGCCCCGCGCTACATCCCGGGCAACCCCGTCGACGGCCCGTCCGCGGGCGACGGCGTCGCGCCCGACACCGACGCGGTGCCGGACGCGTCCAGGATCAGCCCGCCGGTCCTGCTGCCCGGTTTCCCCGACCCGGTGCGCCTGTCGCTGAGCGCGACCGTGGACGCGGCCGGGCTGGAGCTGCGCGAGCTGGCCTCCAGCCTGCACGTGGTGGAGGAGGAGGGCCACACGGTACGCCTGCGTCCCGGCGAGCGGCTCGACCGTGACTTCATCCTGCGGCTGTCGTTCGACGCGTCCACGTCCCTGCAGCTCGACAGCGGGTCCGATCAAGGGGGGACCTTCGCGCTCACCGTCGTGCCTCCGCCGCTCCAGTCCACGCGCCCGCCGCGCGACCTGGTGCTGGTGCTCGACCGTTCCGGCAGCATGGGCGGCTGGAAGATGGTCGCCGCGAGGCGGGCCGCCGCCCGCATCGTCGACACGCTGACGGCCCAGGACAGGTTCGCGGTGCTGACGTTCGACTCGGTGGTGGAGGAGGCGTTCGAGGGCCTGGTGGAGGCCTCCGACCGCAACCGCTACCGCGCCGTCGAGCACCTCGCGCGGGTGGACGCCCGCGGCGGCACCGAGCTGCTGGAGCCGCTGCGGCGGGCCGTCGCCCTGCTGGGCGGCCGCGACGAACGCGAACGGGTCGTGGTCCTGGTCACCGACGGCCAGGTGGGCAACGAGGACCAGATCCTGGAGCAGGCGGGCGGCGCCCTGTCCGCGATGCGCGTGCACACGGTCGGCATCGACCGCGCCGTGAACGCCGGCTTCCTCGGCCGCCTGGCCGGGCTCGGCGCGGGCCGGTGCGAGCTGGTCGAGTCGGAGGACCGGCTGGACGCGGCCATGGAGCAGATCCACCGCAGGATCGGCGCTCCCCTGGTGACCGACCTCTCCCTCAAGGGGCTAGAGCTCGAACCGGACACCGTCACCCATCTCGGGTCGATCTTCCCGGGCGTGCCGCTGCGCGTGTACGGGCGCCACCGCGAGGGCTCCTCGCTGACCGTGCGCGGCCTGGCGGCCGGAGGGCCGTGGGAGGAGCAGGTCACGGGCGTGGCGGTGAACAATCCGGCCATCCAGGCCGTGTGGGCCCGCGCGCACCTGCGGGAGCTGGAGGACCGCTACGCCATGGGCGAGCACGACCTGGAGCCGCGGATCGTGCGGACGTCGCTGGAGTACGGCGTGCTGTGCCGCTTCACCGCGTACGTGGCGGTCGACACCAGGCAGGTCGCCGACGGAGGGCCGGAGCACCGGGTCATCCAGCCGGTCGAGCCGCCGAGCGGGTGGGAGCTGCCGCAGAACCCGCCGATGATGGGCTTCATGGCGCAGGCGGCGGTGATGGCCGCCCCGCCGGCAGCCCCACCGGCCGCCCCGCGGATGCGGATGCCGGACCCCGGTCTCGGTTCCGCCGACGCGTCACCGGACTTCCTGACCGGCGGGCCGGCGGGGGGCGGAGGGGGGTTCGCCGGGCCTCCGAGGCCGGCCCCCTTCGCGCCGGGCGGGTCCCGTGGTGGCAGGGCGCCGAAGTCCGCGCCGCGTCCCGGTCACCCGCTGGACTCGGTCCGGCCGCAGCTGGTGGCCGAGCTCGACCGGCTGAAGGCGCTGCCCATGGCCGACCTGCTCTACCTGGCGGACCTGGGCTCGCGGCTGGCGGCGCTGGCGGCGTACCTCGGGGGCAACGCGGAGCTGGAGACGCTCGCCCGCGAGCTGGAGGCCGCCGAGCAGCCGGGCGCCGACGCCCAGGCCCTGCACGACCGGGCGGTGGAGGTCCTCACCACCCTCGTGGGCGGCTCCGGCGGCCCTCGCCGCGGGCCGTTCTGGAAGCGCTCGTAGGCCTGCTCCGGGGGTCCGGCCGGGGCCCCCGGAGGACCGGGCCACCGGGTCGAGGTCCGGTCCTTCTGGTCCTTCATGAGGACGATCTCTTGACGCGCGACGTGCCCTCGCGGGTGGCCACCTGGCTGGTACGGCGCTGCGCCACCGGCCGGGTGCCGCTCCACGCGGGCCAGGCGGGCCTGGGGGCCGAGATCGGCGCGACCAGGGTGAGCGTCAACCGGGCCCTGCGCGGGTTCGAGCGGCGGGGGATGGTCGAGATCCGGGCCGGCGAGGTGGTCGTGCTGGATCCGCGCGCGCTGTCCCGCCTGGCGGCCCTCCCGGCCCCGGACCCGGCGTCGTGATCATGAACGGCGGGTGGCGGGCAAGGGCCGGGAAATTCACGGGAAGGCGTCTGTCCGACCCGGTCGCGCTGTTCTATCGTCACTGAGCATGGCGACCTCTCGCGCCCCGCTCCGCTTCGCCGAAGCAGTGTCCGCCACCGTCTCGGAGAGCGCCGGATCCGGCTTCTTCTTCGACTACGACGGCACCATCGCCCCGATCATGCGCGACCCCGGCGCGGTGTTCCCCGTGGCCGGTGCGCTGGAACGGCTGCAGGTGCTGGCCAGGCTCGTGAGCAAGGTCGCGATCGTGTCCTCCCGCCCGGCCGCGTACCTGCGCGACCGCTTCCCGGACGCTCCCCAGCTGCGCCTGTTCGGCCTGTACGGCATGCAGACCGTCGAGGACGGCCGCGTGCGCACGGACGCCGAGGCCGAGCCGTGGGCCCCGGTCATGCGGCGGGTGGCCGAGGAGGCCGCCCGCGACCTGCCGCGCGAGATCCTGATCGAGGACAAGGCGCTGATCGTGGCGCTGCACTACCGCTCGGCCCCGGCGCTGCGCGGCGCGGTCGAGCGGTGGTCGTCCCGCAAGGCGGCCG
Source organism: Nonomuraea sp. NPDC003201 (assembly GCF_053590415.1). Classification (NCBI taxonomy): domain Bacteria; kingdom Bacillati; phylum Actinomycetota; class Actinomycetes; order Streptosporangiales; family Streptosporangiaceae; genus Nonomuraea; species Nonomuraea sp. NPDC003201. The sequence goes on along the minus strand of NZ_JBSFTC010000536.1, from coordinate 1,311 downwards.
AGCTGGGGCTGCGGGAGCAGTACGGGCGCATGGTCGTCGAGCTCAGGCCGCCCGTCGAACGCGACAAGGGCACCGTCGTCGCCCGCGAGATCGAGACGCTGACCCGCGCCTGGTACTTCGGCGACGACCTCTCCGACGGCCGGGCCTTCGACGCGTTGCGCGGCAGGGAGGAGCGGGACCCGGCCTTCATGGGTGTCCGGGTCGCGGTGGCGAACACCGAGACGGGCGACGAGCTGGCCCGCGTGGCGGACTTCACGGTGGAGTCCCCCGAGGACACGCCGGCCCTGCTCGACCACGTGATCAGCGCCTTCCCCGGCCGGCCTCCGGTGGTGGGCGCGGGCTCACGCCACCGGTAGGCGGCCACGGTCCCGCCCACGTGCTCGTACCCTGGTGGGGTGACTGCACTTGTCCTGGACGGCGGCCTGTCCACCCAGCTCGAACGGCTCGGCGCCGACCTCGGCGACGAGCTCTGGTCGGCGCGGCTGCTGCTGGAGCGGCCCGAGGTGATCCGGCGCGCCCACGCCGACTACTTCGCGGCGGGCGCCGACGTGGCCACGACCGCCAGCTACCAGGCCACGATCGCCGGGTTCGTCCGGCGCGGGCTGGACGTGGCGGCGGCCGAGCGGCTGATCAGGCTGTCGGTCGAGCTGGCCGCACAGGCCCGCGACGAGGCCGGGCACGGGCTGGTGGCGGCCTCGGTCGGCCCGTACGGCGCCTTCCTGGCCAACGGCGCCGAATACACCGGCGACTACGACCTCGACGAGGACGGCCTGTTCGACTGGCACCTGCCGCGCTGGGAGATCCTCGCCTCGGCCGGGGCCGACCTGCTGGCCTGCGAGACGATCCCGTCCTATCCCGAGGCGCGGGTGCTGGCCAGGCTGCTGGCCCGCACGCCCGAGGTGAAGGCGTGGGTGAGCTTCTCCTGCCGCGACGGCGAGCGGCTCAACGACGGCACGCCGATCACCGAGGCGGCCGCGCTGTTCGGCGGAAACCCGCAGGTGGTGGCCGTCGGGGCCAACTGCACCGCGCCGCGCCACATCCCCGGGCTGATCTCGTGCCTGGCGGGCGGGCTGCCCGTGGTGGTCTACCCCAACTCGGGCGAGACGTGGGACGCCGGGCACCGCCGGTGGCTGGGGCTGGCCGACCCGGTGGAGTTCGGGCAGGCGGCCAAGGAGTGGCAGCTGGCGGGCGCGTCGCTGATCGGCGGGTGCTGCCGTACGACGCCCGAGCACATCGCGCAGATCCGCGCCCACCTCTCCTGAGACCCTGAGACGCGGCCCTCTCCCGAGACACGGCGGGACCCCGCGCGCG
>NZ_JBSFTC010000535.1:0-4913 GCF_053590415.1 Nonomuraea sp. NPDC003201 | reverse complement strand
GGAGCGTGGCGGCCAGCAGCACGCACAGGCCCAGCCCCAGCCCGGCGACCGGCCGGTCCGCCGCCGCGGCGCGGGAGGTCGTCCAGGATGCGGCGCATCGGCTCCTTCAGTTTCTTGACGATCACCTCCCCCAGTCGCTTGCCGGTGATTTCCATGCCCTCGACCTGGGCCTTCCTGAGCTCGGTCTGGGCCAGCCTCATCCGCGCCACGGCCAACGAGGCTCCGGCCGCGCCCCCGAACGCCAGGAGCTTCGCCACGGTGACCGCCGTGGCCGCCGCCTGCATGCCTGAGACGACCTTCACCGCCGACACCACGGAGGCGGCGCCTTCCAGGCCCACGGGCGCCACGTTCAAGGCCTGGCCGGCCTGCGCGAGGGATCCGCCGCTGACTCCGAGCCTGTTCCACTGGGTCTGCAGGGCTTCGGCGGCGCCGCCGCGGTAGTTCTGCTGCGCGCCGCGGACCGCCGTCTCCGCCTGTGTCGCCGAGGTGAGCGCGGTCGCGGCGGTGTTGCGTATGGCGGTGGCCTCAGCCCGCATGTCGTCTTCGTTGATGTTCGGCCAGTGGCCGATCATCTGCATCATCCCGGCGGCGGCCGGATCGAGCATCACCGCCATATGTCACCGGCGTTCTGCGCGTTCGCGCTCTCGGCCTCAGAAGTGTTCCTGACCACGCGGTCGAGCCCGTCGCCGGTCTCGCCGATCGCCGTGGACAGGGCGGTGAGCGCGGCCATCGAGGTCTCGCGAGCATCCGCGTAGATGCCGGCGAACATGCCGAACATGCCGTCGTCCCCCCAGGACGAGACTCCGTCCCCCCGCTGCACGAGAGGGCTGAGCGCGGCGTCGTGCTCTTCTGCGTGTGTTCTGATCCGGGAGGCGTTCTGTCCCACAGCCCCCAGAGCGATCTCCAATCCCGTCATGCCGGGTAACCATACATTGACAAATGTGGAAAAGATCGCCACTTGTCATTCATGAGGCGTTCAGGAGAGGCACACGGCGCCCGCGGCACACCGTTGCCAAGAGCCGGCCTTCTCCCTTTCCCATCGGCACGGAACCAGAACGGAAGCAGAACGGAATAACGGTTTCGTAGGGTCCTCCGACAGCGGCCACGGCCAGAACTGAATCCGTATGGAGTCGACATGCCTGTTCCCTCGCCAGAGCAAGACGCGACATTCCTGGCCGCGTACATGGAACGCTGCCGGGAGACCATTCGTGGCCTGTACGCCGCTCAAACGGCGATCGGACAACTCGAGGGGCGGGCGCAAAGCGTCGACGGCCTGGTGTCGGCGACCGCCAACGGCCAGGGCCGGGTCACACGGCTGAGTATCAACCCGCGGGCACTGCGCATGAACGAACAGGAACTCGGCCGCGTGGTGACCGCAGTGCTCCAATCGGCCCAGGACAACGCCGCACGGCAGGCGCAGGAGATCGCGGACGAGGCGTCGAGCCGCGCCGACGCCCTGCCCGAGCCGCTCGACGAAACCTTCGTCCGCGCACGGGGCGAGCAGGCCATCCGTGATCTCACCTAAGAGGCACACTGTGCACCATCCGGAGAACGACTTCGGCGTCCGGGACGTGGACGGGCCCGCCCGCGAAGGCACGCAGATGCTGGCCGCGTTGGAGGCGGCCCAGGAGGACCTCGACAAGATCGTCGGCACGGCCAAGGGCCGGTCAGGTCACGTCGAGGCGTCCGTGAACCCCGAAGGCCGCGTGCTGAACCTCTCCTTCGCTCCCCGTGCCCTGCGCATGAGCAGCCAGGACCTGGCCGAGGAGGTCGTGGCGACCCTCGCCCTGGCGAGCGCCGATGCCGAGCGCCAGGTCAACGCCCTCCTGCGCGAAGCCCTTCCCGGATACGACCCGGAGCAGGCCGCCGCCGACTTTGAGCGCCTCATCAGCGACTGGCGCTGACCTACGACTTTACGCAGCTCCTAATGAATATGAGATGCGTAAATATGGATGTAGCGGTGCAAGCCTGTAGAAAGTAGGCTCATGATCTTTGGAGCCAACGGTGTCGCCGAGCCGGCCGATCAACGATAGGAGCACTGTGCCAAGAAGAACCTCCCTGTTAGCCACCGCCCTCGTGGTGTTCGCGACGTTGTTGACCGCTCCGATGGCCCACGCGACGGTGACCGGAGAGGACGTCACGGATGCCGTCGGCAGGCGCGGCATCACCTGGGGGCCGTGCGAGGAGGAGCCCACCGTCGAGTGCGGCCTGCTGGCCGTACCGATCGACTGGTCCCGGCCGAACGGACCCACAGTCAACCTGACCCTCGCCCGGCGCAAGGCCGCCGACCCCTCCGCGCGGATCGGATCCCTGCTGACCAACCCGGGCGGACCCGGCAACTCCGGCGTGAACGACATCCTCCGCCCCTCCGGCTTCAGCGAGGACGTCCAGCGGCGGTTCGACATCGTCAGCTACGACCCCCGGGGCGTTGCCCGCAGTGGCTCGGTGACCTGCTCGGCTTCGGTGTACAACGAGATGCCGTACCCGGTCATGACCAGCCAGGCCGACTACGACAAGTGGGTCGCCTTCAACAAGAAGCTGCGCGCGGACTGCCGCAAGCTCACCGGCCCCCTGTACGACCACATCGACTCGGCCAACGTGGCGCGGGACATGGACGCCATCCGCGCCGCGCTCGGCGAGGAGAAGCTGACCTCGTACGGCGTCTCCTACGGCACGCTCGCCCAGCAGATGTACGCCGAGCTCTTCCCGAACCGGATCCGGGCCATGGTGCTGGACAGCAACATGGACCACAGCCTGAACGTCAAGGCGTTCCAGGTGACCGAGGCGGCCACCGTCCAGGACAGCTTCGCCGAGTTCGTCGCCTGGTGTGACCGGAGCACAGACTGCGTCCTGCACGGGCGCGACGTCCGGGCGCTGTGGAAGGGACTGCTCGAGAAGGCGGACCGCGGCGAGCTGTACTGGCCGGGCGTCACCGACCGGCCAGTGAGCGCTCACAACCTCCTCTGGCTGGGCGTGGTGCTCAACGAGGCGCCCGCCTGGCGGCAGGAGGCCAAGGTGCTCCTCGCCCTGGACGGCGGGCCGGTGCCGGACGACATGCCGGGCCCTCCCGGCAACGGGCCCGTGGGCGGCGAGTTCGCCGAACTCCCCACCGCGATCCTCTGCGAGGACTTCAACCTGTCGCTCCGGAACTACAACGAGTACGCCGACGTGATGCGCAGCTCCAACGCGGTGGCCCCGGACCTGCGGTACAACCCGATGCCGATGGGCGACATGCCGATCTGCCAGGGCCACCCGGTCAACAACCCGCAGCACCGGCTGCGGTACACGGGTAGCGCTCCGCTGCTGGTGGGCACCTCCATGCACGACCCCGACACACCGTACGAATGGTCGGCCAGCGTGGCCCGCCAGCTCGGCTCCAAGGCCACGCTGCTCACGTACGAGGGCTGGGGCCACGGCGTCTACGGCATGACCCAGTGCACCACGGCCGCCATGGACGACTACCTGATCTCGCTGACCGTGCCCGCGCGGGGCACCCGCTGCCCGGCGGAAGAACCCCAAGGCTAGATCTTCAGGCCGGGTTCTCCAGGTCGTTCCGGGAGCCTGTGGGGTAGTCCACGAACGCGAACGCCGACCCGTCGGGCGCCCAGCTGGGGACGTTGATCGTGCCCTGCCCACCGTGCAGCGCCACCAGCGTCTCCGGCTCCTGCCAGGCGTCGACCGACACGAGCCGCAGCTCGACGGGGAGGTCGGCGGGGTGCCCGGTCGTGCCGGGCGGGTAGCTGAGGTACACGGCGACATCGCCGGTGGGCGCGACGCCCGGGCGTCCACTCGCACCCGTCCGCCGGGCCCGGGTCGGTGGTGACCGCGACGTCGTCCTGCCCGTCCAGCCCGACGGTGTGGATGGTGGCCGATGCCCACCAGTTGTCGCCTTCCGGTTCCAGGCGCACGTAGCCGAGGCGCTGCCCGTCGGGGCTGACGCCGTGCAGGAAGTGCATCCCCCCGTCCTCGACGGTCACTCGGCGCGCCGCCCCACCGGCGAGAGTGGCCTCCCAGATGTGCCAGTCGTTCGCGGACGAAGCGATCGACCGCCGTCCAGGCCAGTTCGCGACCGCCGAACGTCCCGCTGAGAGTGAACTCAATGAAGATCGCGTCATCGGTGGCGCTCCAGCGGTGAACGGTCGCCTGAATGTCCGGAACGAGTTCGAAGAGCCGGGCGAACGCGACGCGGCACTCGTTGCTTGAGCGCGGCAGGCGTTCTCACCCTGCCCGTAGTGCCCGTCGCGCCGTGCGGTCGACGGCAGGGGTTTGGACGTCCGGCCCGGTCTCACCGCCATACGTTGCGATCTTGTACTCGACAGCCGTCAGGGAAAGGGTCAGCTCACGGATCCGGCGGCGGATCGTGTCACGATGCTCCACCAACATGTCGAGCCGCTCGGGCACCGTATGCTCCCCGGCATCGACGAGCGAGACGTAGTCCTGCAGATCACGCATCGCCATCCCGGACAACCGCATCCGGGTCAGGAACACCAGCCGCCGCACCGCGCCGGCGTCGTACACGCGATGACCATTGCCGTCCCGGCCCACCACGACCAGCCCCGCCCGCTCGTAGTAACGCAACGTGTGCGGCGAGATCCCGAGCAGATCGGCGACGTCGGCGATCGCCATCGGCTCGGGCACCTCGGCCAGCTCGGTGAGGCGATGGATCGCCTCGACCGACATCGCGCCGTCGTCGTCGCCGAGCGTTGCGAGCGCCCTGCTCATCAGATCGTCGGTGGCCATGACCACCAGCCTAAATCGGCCGGACCGATGCCGGGACCTCCGGGAAGTCGGCGCTGCGGGCGGTCTCGGCCCACCGCGCGACCTCCTCCAGGCCACGCCGGTACGCCCCCGAGATCCGCTCCACCGCCTCACGCCCGAGCGGCAGCCGCAGCGGCACCTGCTCACCATGCGCG
>NZ_JBSFTC010000534.1:0-4948 GCF_053590415.1 Nonomuraea sp. NPDC003201 | reverse complement strand
GGCCCGTGGAGGCGGCGCGCCCAGGCCGACACCGCGCCCGCGTCCCTGCGGACGCGGCGCACCGACGTCCCGTCGGCCGGGGAGGCCAGGACGGTGTATCCCTGCGGCAGGTCGGTGGCGGCGAAGCCGTGCATGAGCTGCCCGCTCTCCACGCGGACGACGCGGCGGCGGGGGCCCTGGCCGTCCACGGGCGCCAGCAGGACGTCGACGGAGCCGCTGACCACGTGCCAGCAGGCGTAGGGGTCGATCAGCTCGATCTCGCTGACGGGGTAGCCGTTCATGCCGCTTCCTCGACGAGTGTGCGGTAGGGACCGGACTCGGCGATGAGCTCGGCGTGGGTTCCCCGCTGGACGACCTTGCCGCGGTCCAGCACGAGGATCAGATCGCTGTCGCGTACGGTGCTGAGCCGGTGCGCGATGACCACGCACGTGCAGCCCCTGGCTTTGAGGTTGGCGTCCACCAGGGCCTCGGTCTCCGCGTCCAGCGCGCTGGTGGCCTCGTCCAGCACCAGCACCGAGGGGGACAGCGCGAGCGCCCTGGCGATCTCCAGGCGCTGCCGCTCGCCGCCCGACAGGTTGCGGCCCCGCTCCTCGACCCAGCCGCCCGACAGCCCGCCCCTGCGGTGGACCACCTCGGCGATGCAGGCGTCGCCGAGCGCCCGGCGCAGCCGGTACGCGGGAACCGTCGGGTCCCACAGCGTGAGGTTGTCGGCCACCGTGCCCTCGAACACCTGCAGGTTCTGCTCCACGTAGCCGATCGAGGTGGACAGCGTCTCCCTGGGCATCTCGTCCCTCGGCACGCCGTCGAACCTGATCTGCCCGGACCACGGCACGGCCGCTCCGGTGAGCAGGCGGGCGACCGTGGACTTGCCGCTGCCGGTGCGGCCGACGATGGCGATGCGCTGGCCGGGCTCCGCGCGCCACGTCAGCCCCTCGATCACCGGCCCGTGCTGCCGGTCGTAACCGAAGGTGACCCCGTCGAACTCCACCCTGCCGCGCAGGCCCCCCACCCCTTCGGGGGCGCCGGGGGGCTCGGCGTGGCGGGGGTCGGGCTCGGCATGCAGCGCGTCGTCGAGCATGCTGGTCTGCGCGACCGCGACCTGTGCCTCGGCGCCGACCCCGACCAGCGAGGACATGGGTACGAGGAAGGCGCCGACGAGGAGCTGGGCCGCGATGACGGTCTCCATCGTGACCTCACCACGGGCCATCAGCACCGCCCCGGTGATCACCATGGTGGCCCCGGCGAGCGAGCCGAGCGCGGCGGGCACCACCATCAGCGCCTGCGTGACCCGCATCAGTTCCTGGACAGCCGACATGGTCCGCGCCGCCAGCCCCGCCCACTTGGCGAAGAACCATCCCTCGGCGCCGTCGGCCTTCAGCGACTCGGCCATCGAGACGCCGTTGAACGCCATGCTGTCCCTGCGGTGCTCGTCGAAGATGAGCCGCTGCTGGTGCGGGGCGGTGCGGCGGCTGACCGCGCGCATCGCCACCAGATTGACCGCCGCCAGCAGCACGGCGACGGCGGCGAAGGCCGGGTGGAAGGCGAACAGGATCGACGAGTGCACCACCATGGTGAGCAGGGCCGCGATGACGGCGGCGACCCGGTCCGAGAGCAGCAGGGCCAGGCCCGCGCCGAAGGACGTCCTGGTCACCAGGCCACCGGTCTGCCGCCGGTGGAAGTGGTCGCCCGGTAGCCTGAGCAGCCGCCACACGTACCGGCCGGACAGGTCGGCCGCCATCGCCAGCTGCACGGCGCCGAGCAGCCGCTGCTGCGCCCACATGCCGGCCAGGGTGAAGCCGACGCAGCCGAGCAGCCCGAGGAGCACGGGCGCGGACCAGGCCGCGCCGCCGGCGACCAGCACCTTGCCCAGCAGGAGCCGGGTCAGCAGCGCGGTGACCGCCGCGGGCAGGGCCAGCATGAAGGCCATGACGGCGATGGCGAGCAGCGTGGACAGGTACGGCCGCACCTTCGTCAGCACCGAGCGGGCCATGGGGAACCGCGGCCCTCCCGGTGTGAAGCCCTCGCCCGGACGCGGTACCAGCACGATCCCGCTGAATCGCCGCCGGAACTCCTCCCTGCTCAGCCGGATCCTGCCCACGGCGGGGTCGTTGAGGTAGGCCCACCGCTTGCGCATGCCCTCCAGCACCACGTAGTGCCGCTGGTCGACGAAGATCATCGAGGGGACGGGGAAGCTCTCCAGCTCGTCGGCCTCCACCCGCCAGCCGCCGATGGTGAAGCCGTACTCCTCGGCCGCCGCCTTGAGCCCGGCGCCCGTGAGGCCGTCCCTGCCCACTCCGCACCGTTCTCTGATCTCGCGTACGGGGACGCGCAGGCCGTGGTGGGCGAAGATCGTGCTCAGGCAGGCGGGCCCGCAGTCGGCGTCCTCCATCTGCGGCCGGCGCTCGGTGCGGACCGGCCGCGGCCTTGTCGTGCGCTCAGCCACGACGCCCTCCGGTGAACAGGGCGTCCACGGGGCGGACGACGGCGACGGTGATCTCCCCCGACACGGGGGTGAGCGTGGCGCCCGGCCAGGCCGGCCGGTCGAGGTCGACGGTCACCAGGTGCCGCCCGTCCGCCCGCAGGGCCTCGCCGAACAGCGGGCGCAGCAGCTCGCCCGAGGCGGGGTACGGTTCGACCGCGCTCACCCGGCCCCGCGCGCCCGTGCCGCCGAACGTGACGGTCTGGCCCGGGGCCAGCGCGCCGATCCTGTCCCGGCCGACCATGAGCAGCGCCCGCAGGGGGCCGGCGGCCGGGTCGACCGCCGCGACGGTGCCGCCCGCGGCCAGGACCGCGCCGGGGGCCGCCGTACGCAGCACCCGTCCCTTCGCGGTGCCCGTCACGACGTGCCTGCGTCCCCGCTCGTCGGCCAGCACGGCCAACGGCGTCGCCGGGGTCACCTCCTGGCCCACGCGGACCAGGACCTCGGCCACGCTGCCGGGCACGGGGGCGGCCACCGGCACAGGACCGGCGCCCGCCACCAGCACGCCGGTGCCGGCGACCACGTCACGGACCTGCCCCAGCCAGGCCCAGCTCGCCGCGCAGCCCGCGACCAGGATGAGCGCGGCCGCGGCAAGCCACGCCTTGGCCCGCACCGTGGAGACGAGCTCGTCGATCCGCTCGCCTCCTGGCGCCTCCGTCGCGGTCATGGTCATCGCGTGTCACTCTCCCGGGGTCGGCGTGTACAGGCAGAAGCAGAGGCTGAGCAGGCACGGAGGGGGCGGCGGCATCTCCGCGGACCCGTCGAGGATCTCGATGACGAGCTCGGCGCCGGGCTCCGGCGGCAGCGTCGGGGCGCCCGCCCCGTCGGCCGGTCGGAGGTTGTACTCGGCCAGGACCGAGAGGGGGTCGCGCTCGTACCGGAGTCTGAAGTCGGCGTCGAGCCACGACCTCGCGGTCAGCTCGCCGAACGCCCTGCGCTGAGTCGTGTCCCAGCCGATCGTGTCCACAGTCATCACAAGTCCTCCCGCCGCGGGTGTGTGAGATGCTGGTCCGGCGAGGTGGTGGGCATCTGGACTGCCCACCACCACGCCTTACGAGGTCGTCAGGCGCTCTGTCCGCCGGAGAAGCATCCGGTCGGGCAGCTCACCGTGCCGATCGTGCCGAGGGCGCCGCCCGCGGACGATTCGAGGCTCTCCAGGTCGATGGCCTGGCCGGGTTGGTCAGGAAGGTCGGGCGGGGCCAGCTCACTCGGCCAGTCGACGCCCGCTTCGGCGAGGGCGGCGCGCGGGTCTCGTTCGAACTCCCGCCTGAGCGACTCGTCGGACCAGGCACGTGCGACGAATCTGGCGATCTGTCTGCGCACTTCCGGGGACAGGGTGGGGTCTTCTGGCATGAGGTCACCTCGTTGGTGAGGCCCCGGGGTTCCGGGTGGGTCAGGGGCGGCCGCCTACGAGGTCCAGATTCGTCATCAGCGGCAAAAGCCGCCAGAAACAACTAACACCGACATATCGTGATGTTCATCATTTCTGGTAGTCAGGATTTCCTGATGGGAGCCGCTGCTCCCGATGCGCGAAACCGCGCATCTCTCTCTGGGCCTCGCGGGCCATGTCGAGCATGCGGCCCAGCTCTTTCTTGACGTTCTCCGCGTCGCCCTCCACGCCGGCGACGGCCCTGCGGCCCTGCTCGGCGATGGCGTCGATCCGGCTGCCGAGGATGCCCTCCAGCTCGCCCATCGCCCGCGCGCGCTGCGCCGCCACCTCGACCATGGCCAGCTCGGCCCTGGTCGCGTAGAGGACCCGCGCCGTTTCCGCGAAATGCGTCAGACCCGCCAGGGGGATGGCCGCCACGGAGAGGGACAGGGTCCAGGACAGCCCACCCACGAGATCGTCGCCGAGCACCATCGACTTGGCCGTCTCGGCGACGGCCACCAGCAGGAACGCCGGCAGGGGGTACGGCCTGGGCAGGAGCCCCAGCGCCATCGCGGCGAGGAAGACGCCCGACGCGGCCCACCACTCGCCCAGGAACGGAAGCGGCAGGTAGACCAGGAGCGCCATGACCCCCACCGCCCACCGGTGCCACGGCCCGCGCGGGCCGGTGCAGCCGGCCGCGATGTAGAGGGCGAGGACCGCGACCGCCAGGAGGATGCCGGGGATGCGCCAGGGATGTGGATTCTCGATGTAGTACGCGAACGTGGGGAAGATCAGGTAGATGGCGAACGCCACGATCGCCGCGCGGCCGAGCCGCACCTCCAGTGGCGCGCGAGCCGTCGCCCTCGAACCGGGAGCCCCTGTCTGGGTCACAAGCGGATCATGACAACCGATCTCGGCGGTGGCAACGCATCACTGGTTACTTTTCGCACATATCGGAATTTTCATGGCTTCCGCACCGAACAATCCGGCGCCGTTCATCCCGACGCCGCCGACCGGCGGCGTGACCGTCACCCGCGAACCCGCCCCGACCGGGGATGGGGCGGTGGTGGTGGCACCCGGCGGCGGCGGGCCGCCGGGTG
>NZ_JBSFTC010000533.1:0-4963 GCF_053590415.1 Nonomuraea sp. NPDC003201 | reverse complement strand
CCGGCGCGGCGCAGGACCCGCCGAGCGAGCGCGAGCTGCGCGCACTGCACCGCGGGGCGCTGGAGCAGGTGCTGCTGCTGGCCGAGGCGGAGGAGGCCGACCGGGACAACTGGCGCGCGGCCAGGGTGGCGGCCACGAGCGAGACGCTCCGGCGGTCGTTCGCCGATGTCGGGGTCGCCGCCGGCGCGCCGCCCTCTCCTGACCGGCCCCGGACGACCGCCGAACACGCCGCGAAAGTGGTCAAGACGCTCGGCGACCACTGCGGGTTCGCCGTGCGGGAGAGTGCCCCGGGCCCCGACGCCGGCTCGGCGTCCGGCGACCCGCTCGGCGCGGCGCTGGACGCCGCCAGGGTCAGGCACCGGCGGGTACGCCTTTCCGGACGATGGTGGCGCACGGCCACCGTCCCCATGATCGGCTTCACCCAGGAGGACGGGCGGCCGGTGGCGCTCCTGCCGCACCGGGGCGGCTACCGCGCCGCGGACCCGGCGGCGGACCCGTGCCGGGTGACCGAGTCCGTGGCCGCCGGCCTCGCCCCGGACGCCTGGCAGATCTACCCGCCGCTCGGCGAGGGCGTCGCCACCCCCGTCGCGCTGCTCAGGTTCGGCCTGCGCGGGGCGGGCAGGGAGCTGGCCTGGCTCCTCGCGGCCGGCGGCGGCGCCGGGCTGCTCGCGCTCGGCGTCCCCCTGTTCACCTTCAGCCTGCTGACCTCCGCGTCCAACCCCGCCGACCGGCCCGCGACGATCTGGACCGCGGTGATCATCGCCGCCATGGTGTGCGCGAGCGCCCTGCTCCTCGCCGTGCGCAACTCGGTGCTCGTACGCGTCCACGGACGGCTCCAGGAACGGCTCGAACCCGCCGTCTGGAGCCACCTCATCTCCCTCGACCTGCCGTTCTTCAACCGGTACAGCACCGGCGAGCTGGTCCAGCGCGCCAACGCCATCTCCGACATGCGCAAGGCGCTCGGCGAGGCCGCGGTCAGCTCCCTCCTCGGCGGCATGTTCTCCCTGTTCGGCCTGCTGGCGCTGCTCGCCGTGGACTGGCGGCTGGCCCTGGTCGCGCTGGGCGGGGTGGTCGCGCTGCTGGCCGTGCTCGCCGGGCGCGCGGTCCGGCAGCAGCGGCACGAGCTGGTCATGCACGAGCAGTACGGGAAGGTCTACTCCCTGCTGTACGCGTGCCTCGGCGCGATCGACAAGATCCACGTCGCGGGCCGGGAGGCCCAGGTGTTCGGGCTGTGGTCCCGGCTGTTCGCGACGCAGCAGCGCGCGGCCGAGGCGATCCAGCGCGAGCGGGCGGTATCGACGGCGATCGGCGCCTCGGCGCAGCCGGCGCTGCTGCTGCTCCTCGCCACCACCGGCCTGGCCTGGGGCGTCCCGACGGCGTCGTTCGTGATCGCCGCCGTGGCGCTCGGCCAGTTCGTGCTCGCGCTCGGCCAGATGAACAGGGCGGTGGAAGCGGCCTTCGCCCTCCTGCCCCGGTTCGAGCGGCTGCGCCCGGTGCTGGAGCGGGCGCCCGAGACCTCGCCGGGCGCGAAGGACCCGGGCGAGCTGAACGGGCTGGTACGGCTCAGCGGCGTCTCCTTCGCCTACCCCGGCACCGCGATGCGGATCCTCGACGACGTGTCGATGGTGTTCAAGCCGGGCGAGTTCGTCGCGGTCGCGGGCCCGTCCGGCGCGGGCAAGTCCACGCTGGTACGGCTGCTGCTGGGCTTCGAACCGCCCCGCACCGGCCAGGTGCTCTACGACGGCGGCGACCTGCGCGACCTCGATCTGCGCCGCGTGCGCGCCCAGGTGGGCGTGGTGATGCAGCAGGCCAGAGTGCTCAGAGGCTCGATCCTGGAGAACATCATCGGCGACGTGCCCGGCGCGACGGAGGAGGACGCCTGGTGGGCGGCCCGCCTGGCCGACCTGGACGGCGACATCGCCGCGATGCCCATGGGCCTGCACACCGTCGTCGGAGAGGACAACGCGTCCTTCTCGGGCGGTCAGCTCCAGCGGCTGCTCATCGCCAGAGCGCTGGTGAAACGCCCGCGCGTCCTCATCCTCGACGAGGCGACGAGCGCCCTGGACAACCACACCCAGGCGCTGGTCAGCCGGAGGATCGCCGAGTTGGACATCACCCGGATCGTGATCGCGCACCGGCTGAGCACCATCAAGTCGGCGGATCGGATCTACGTACTCGACCAGGGGAGGGTCGTCGCCGACGGCCCCTTCGAGGAGCTGATGGACGACAGCCGGCTCTTCGCCCGCATGGTCCGCCGACAGGAGGTCTGAGATGACGGTCTCGGTTCACGCCGGATACGCCGAAGCGCAGGGCGAGGGCCTGCTCGCGGTTCCGGGTGGGGACGAACGGCTGATAGCCGTGCTCGCCGCGGCGGCGCCCTTCCCCGAGCGCGTGTCGGGAGAGTTCTTCGTCCCCGTGGCGGGGCGCAGCCCGCGCCAGGCGTCCGAACGCACCACCCGCTGGCTGAAGGCCGCCGTCGGCGACGACGAGGACGCCAAGCGGGCGCTGCTGCACCACCGCAGGCGCTCCGGCCGCGACCTCGGCGCCGGGCTCGTCGACGTCCGGCTCGCCGACCCGGGCAGGCTGCCCGACTGGGGTTACGCCCTGGTGGACTTCCTGCTCGCCCAGCCGCCCACGGCCGCGGCCGACCCCGCGTCCGGGCGGCCCGGCTCCCCGTTCGTGGCGTTCAGGCGCGCCGTCAACCGGCTGGTGGACATGAAGGACGGGACGGTACGCGGAGTCCCCGTCACCCCCGAGGCGTGCGAGGACATCGCGGGCCAGCTGATCGAGCGCCTGACGCAGGTCTGCTTCTCCGGCTTCGCGTTCGAGGCGCAGCTGGCCGGCACCGCCAACGACGTGTCCGCCTGGCTGCAGAGCCCCGGCCTGGACGTCAGCCAGTCCGGCTGGCTCGACCGGCTGGAGACGCTCCCGGGGCTGGCCTACGTCATGGGCATGGCCTGCCTGCAGTGGCGGCGCGTCGTTCACGAGCTCTTCGACCGGTTGAACGCCGACCTGCCGGAGCTGCGCAGGACGCTGTGGGGCTGGACCGCCCCCGGACCGGTCACGGGATACTCCGGCGACTCGGGCGACCCGCACAACCACGGCCGGGTGGTCACGCTGCTCACCTTCGCCTCGGGCGAGCGGGTCGTCTACAAGCCGAAGGACCTGCGCTCGGTGGTTGGGCTGATGGACGTGTGCACCCTGCTGAACAACCACGGGCTGCCGCTCACCCTGCACACCCGCACGGTCGTCCTGCGCGACGGCTACGGCTGGGAGGAGTACGTCACCGCCGAGCCCGCCACCGACGAGGACAGCGTACGGCGCTACTACACGCGCCTGGGCATGCTGGCCAGACTGGCCCAGTTCCTGGAGTGCCGCGACCTGTGGGCCGACAACCTGGTCGCCAAGGGGGACACGCCGGTCTTCATCGACCTGGAGAACGTCCTCCAGGGCCGCATCAGCAAGCCCGCCCTCATCGGCGACCGCATCCAGTCCCTGTGGGGACAGGTCGAGGAGACGGTGGTCAAGACCGCCGTCATCAGCTTTCCCCGGGTGATCGCGGGCGGCGTCCAGTCGCACGACATCGGCTGCATGGCCGGACTGCAGGAGCAGGTCGCGCAGAACCCCCAGTTGTACCCGCTCGGCTGGGAGGCGCCGCCGTACCGGCCCACGTGGGGCGCGGGCGAGCTGGCCGACCCGAGCCGCTACGCCGACGAGGTGGCCGAGGGCTACCGGCAGATGCAGGACTGCCTGACGCGCAACCGCGAGCTGCTCGCCGACGCCCGCGGCCCGCTCGCGCTGTTGGAGGACGCGCCGGTCCGCTACATCTGGCGCAGCACCTGGGACTGCGTCGAGCTGCTCGGCATGAGCCTGAGCCCGGGGGCGCTGATCGACGGGATGGCCAGGGAGATCACCTTCGCCCACCTGTTCCGCAGCGCCCGCGAGACGCTGCGGCGGGACCCGGGGCGCGAGGACATCCTGGAGATCGTCGAGCAGGAGATCGACGCGTTCCGCCGGATGGACGTCCCCCTGTTCGTCTCCAGGCCCGGCTCGGACTCTGTGTTCACCCCCGACGGCGTCGAGATCCCCGGGCACTTCTCGGGCACGGCGTGGCAGCGGCTTCAGGACCGCCTCGCCGACCTGGCGGGGTTCCCGGTGGACGAGCAGCTCGCCGTGCTGGAGACCTGCCTCGACTTCACGGGCGCGGGGCAACTGCCCACCTTGTTCCCCGGCCCCGGGCCCCGGCCCCGCACGGTGCGCGAGATGGGCCAGTACGTCTACGACCTGTCGGGCCGGCGGGCGGAGCCCGAGGCCGAGGTGCTGCTCGCCCGCGTCGGCGAGCTCGCCGACCAGGTGCTCGCCAGCGCCGTCCCGCTCGGCACGCCCGCGGGCGGCCCCGTCGGCGAGCGGTCCGGCTGGATCGGCGTGGTCACCTATCCCGCGCATGGCCTGGACCAGGTCGAACCCCTTCAGGGTGACCTGCTCACCGGTACCGCCGGCCTCGCCGTCTTCCTCGCCGAGCTGTACGCCAACACGGGCGCCCCCGGCCACTGGACGGCCGCGCAGGACGCGCTGGACGCCTCGGCCGAGTTCGCGACGCTGTCCACGCAGTCGGGTGTCTACCGCAGGATGTGCGGGACGCTCGCGCCTGTCGGTGCGTTCGTGGGCCTCGGCTCGACCATCTACGCGCTGAGCCGCTGCGGCGCCACCCTGGCCGACACCAGGCTCGTGGAGCGGGCGGTCGCGCTGGTGCCGCTCGCCGAGGCCCAGCTGTCCCTGCCGACCAGCGCCGAACCCGTGCTGGGCCGGGCCGGGCTGCTGCTCGCCCTGCACAAGCTGCGCGAGGCCGCCCCGACGGCGGTCCCCGCGGCCGAGGCGCTCGCCGCGCGGCTGCACGCGAGGCCCTGCGCAACGTGGTCGGCGGCCTCACGGACGGCGCCAGGCACCTGGTCAGGCACCGCGT
>NZ_JBSFTC010000532.1:0-4978 GCF_053590415.1 Nonomuraea sp. NPDC003201 | reverse complement strand
GCTCAACATCGACGGCACGGATCGCGGCGTCTGCGCGATCGGCGCCACGCTCCGCAACGGGAACGGACCCCCGGCAGGATGCGGCCCCGGGTGACCAGCTGGAGGGCCACCAGCGCGGCCGCCCCCCAGAAGCGCGTCGCCGGGTGGGCCCGCGGGTCCATGCGCGCCCTGGCCAGCCCCGCCACCGCCTCCCCGACCGGGACGAGGGTGGCCGCGACCTCGCGCGTGCGCATCGTGCCGTCGTGCTCCTCGGCCACCGTCACCGCGGACGGCCCGTCCGGGTCGAGGAAGGTGACATGACCGGACCTGGGTGGGTCGCCGGGTTGGAACACTGCCGCGTGCTGGGCCAGATCCGTCGGGAAGCTCACGACCGTACAGTGTACGGTACGTAGGGGTGTGGTTTACCGCACCCCGCGATCAGAAGTCCGCCTCATTCCGGGCATATCCGATCATCCCTAGGCTTGGGCCCATGACTGATTGGCTGGTTGGACTGATGGAGACCCTCGGCGCGCCCGGGGCCGGGCTCGCGATCGCGCTGGAGAACCTCTTCCCTCCCCTGCCCAGCGAGGTGATCCTGCCGCTGTCGGGCTTCACCGCGTCCAGAGGCGAGATGGACCTGCTGGACGTGCTGGTGTGGACGACGCTCGGCTCCGTGGTCGGGGCGCTGGCGCTGTACTGGGTGGGGGCGCTGCTGGGCCGCGAGCGCACGCTCGCCATCGCCGCCAAGCTGCCGCTGGTCAAGACGTCCGACATCGAGAAGACCGAGGCGTGGTTCCTCAGGCACGGCCGCAAGACGGTGTTCTTCGGGCGGATGATCCCCATCTTCCGCAGCCTCATCTCCGTGCCGGCGGGCGTCGAGCGGATGCCGCTGGTGCCGTTCACGCTCCTGACGGCTACCGGCAGCCTGATCTGGAACACCATCTTCGTGATGGCCGGCTACCTGCTGGGCGAGAACTGGTCGCTGGTGGAGGCCTACGTCGGCATCGGCTCCAGGGTGGTGCTCGCGCTGGTGGTGCTGGCGCTCGTGGTGTTCGTCGGGGTGCGGCTGGCCGAGCGGCGCAAGGGCAGGCATGCGAGTCGCCGCTGAGGGGCTGCGGCTGCTGGGCGCGGTGACGCTGGGCGCCGTCACCGCGCTGGCCGAGCTGGTCTTCCTGCTGCTGGCGCTGCCGCTGCTGGGCAATCCGAACGTCACCGCCGCGGCCCGCCGGCTGGCCCGCCTCGAGGCGCGCCGCCTGCGCCTGGACCCCGACGCCCTCCAGGACGGCAGGCCCGTGCCCTACCTGGCCGCCCGCGTCCCGGTCGGGGTGCTGGGCGGGCTGGTGATCACGCTGCTCGTGTACGGGGCCCGCACCTACGCCCTCCTCCTCACCGCCTGGGCGCGCGGCGAGCGGTTCGACGGAATGGCGCCCTCGCTCCCGCTGGTCGCCTACCTCCTGGTCGGCGGGATCGTCCTGCTGTTCCTCGCCCTGTCGGGCGTGGTGGGCGTGCACGCGCTGGAACGCCGGCTGGCGGTGCGCATGCTCGCCCCCGACCCGACCCGGGCCCTCGAACGCAGGATCGCCGAACTGGCCGAGAGCCGCGCCGGCATCGTGACCGCCGTGGACTCCGAACGCCGCCGGATCGAACGCGACCTGCACGACGGGCTGCAGCAGCGGCTGGTGGCGCTGTCGATGCTGGTCGGACGGGCCAGGCGGGGCCGGCCGGAGCTGCTGGAGCAGGCGCACCAGGAGGCGCAGCAGGCGCTGGCCGAGCTGCGCGAGGTGGCCTGGCGGGTCTACCCCAGCGGCCTGGACACGCTGGGCCTGGGCGAGGCGCTGGCGGGGGTGGCCGAACGGTCGAGCGTTCCGGTCAGGGTAGCCTGCGACCTGCGGCGTCGGCCGCCGATGGCGGTGGAGACGGCGGCGTACTTCGTGGTGTGCGAGGCCGTCACCAACGCCGCCAAGCACGCCGGCGCCACGCTCATCACGGTCGAGGTGCACGAGGAGGACGCCGCGGTGCTCGTACGGGTGCGAGACGACGGCGCGGGCGGCGCCCAGGCGGCGGGCGGCGGCCTGTCGGGCCTGGCCAGACGGGTGGCGGCGCTGGACGGCGGCTTCGAGGTGAGCAGCCCGATCGGCGGGCCGACCACGATCACGGCGGTGCTGCCGTGCGGGTGATCCTGGCCGAGGACTCCACGCTGCTGCGCGAGGGCCTGGTGCGGCTGCTGCTGGAGGAGGGCCACGAGGTGCCGGCCGCGGTCAGCGACGGCGACGCGCTGGTCACCGCGGTGGCCGAACACCGGCCGGACATCGTGGTCGTGGACGTCCGCATGCCGCCGACCCACACCGACGAGGGCCTGCGGGCGGCGCTGGAGATCAGGCGGCGCTGGCCCGCCGTGAAGGTGCTGGTCCTGTCGCAGTACGTGGAGAAGCGGTACGCCACCGAGCTGATGAGCGCGGACGTCGAGGGCGTCGGCTACCTGCTCAAGGACCGGGTGGCGCAGGTCGGCGACTTCCTGGACGCGCTGGAGCGGGTGGGCGCGGGCGGGGCGGCCTTCGACCCGGAGGTGGTGCGTCAGCTGCTGGCCCGTACGACGCAGGTGGACCCCCTGGCCCGGCTGACGGCCCGGGAGCGGGAGGTGCTGGAACGGATGGCGCAGGGGCTGACCAACGCCTCGATCGCCCAGGCGCTGCACGTGTCGCAGAGCGCGGTGGAGAAGCACGTGAACTCGCTGTTCGACAAGCTCCAGCTGTCGCACACGACCGGCTACAGCCGCCGGGTCCTGGCCGTGCTGCACTTCCTGGAGTCCTGAC
Organism: Nonomuraea sp. NPDC003201; assembly: GCF_053590415.1. NCBI lineage: Bacteria > Bacillati > Actinomycetota > Actinomycetes > Streptosporangiales > Streptosporangiaceae > Nonomuraea > Nonomuraea sp. NPDC003201. The sequence goes on along the minus strand of NZ_JBSFTC010000532.1, from coordinate 2,186 downwards.
CTGCTGTTTCCGCCCGCCTGCCGCTCATCTACGCCGCCAGTCACATTGCCGGACTACCGAACCAATGGCCGGCGGCCCGCTCGAACGCTTCACGATCAGGGGCCCGATCACCTGCCCAGGCGACCACGCCGTCAGGCCGGACGAGCACGGCACCCAGTCCGAGGTCGTCTCTCGCCGGCCCGGCCGCATACCGCATCCGGCTCTCCCACCCCATCGCCGAACCATGCAGGTGTCGGCCGACGCTGAAATCGAGCGCGACGCCTCGTCCGTCCTGCATCAGGTCGCCGAGGCGGGTGCCGTCCTCAAGGCGGAAGTCCGGGGCGTCGCGGCCGACCAGCGGGTGCTCGCCGCCGAGGTCGTGGCGGATCGACGATCCCGAGATCCTGTCGAACACGTAGGTCGTTCCGTCACGGGTCCCGAGCAGGTCGCGCATCAGCCCTTGGACCGCCTGGGCATGCGGGTCCGGCCTCATGACCGCCGTCTGGGCGCGCGTCCAGTCGAGCACCCGGGCGCCGATCGGGTGGCGCTCACGGGTGTAGGTGTCGATCAGCCCGTCCGGCGCGTGCCCGTGCACGGTCGCCGCGAGCTTCCAGCCCAGGTTCATGGCGTCGCCGAGGCCGAGATTGAGGCCCTGCGCCCCGAGGGGAGAGTGGATGTGCGCGGCGTCGCCCGCCAGCAGGACGCGTCCCTGCCGGTAGGTCGTCGTCTGTATCGCCCGATCGGTGAAGCTCGAAGCGAGATGGACGTCGTTCAGCGTGACGTCGGTGCCGGACACACGGCGCAGAACCGCCTGGAGGTGTTCGCGGGTCGGCCGCCGCGAGCGATCGAACGCCCCGCCGTCGAACTCCAGCATGCCGACGTACCCTTCCGCGGGCGTGCGCAGGTACATGCCCGTCGGCGTCAGATTGAACCCGGGGCGCAGCTTCCCGGAATCGACGATGCCGGCGAGCACGACGTAGCCGGTGAACTGCGGCTCGGTGCCGGCGAAGCCGAAGCCCGCGAGCCCGCGCACCGCGCTGCGCCCGCCGTCGCAGCCGACGACCCAGCGCGCCGCGTACTCGTGCTCGCCGCCCCGCGCGACCGCGAGCTCGTCGTCCTGCGCGATGGCCGAGACCTCGACGCCGCGCCTGATCTCCACGCCGAGCGCGGATGCCCGCTCGGACAGCACCGTCTCGACCGCTTCGAGGCTCGTCAGCACGCCCTCCGTCGCCGGGCTGGGAAGCCGGAAGGGCAGGGCGGCGACGTCGACCTTGGCCGGATCGAGCATCATGCCGGCGAAGTGGCCCGCGCCACGAGGGGGCCCCGGCTCGTCCGCGCCGGGATAGTCGTCGACGCCCGACACCTTCAGCAGCGGGTCCAGCATCCCGCGGCGGTAGAACGCCTCGACCGACGTGGCGGACAGGCCCCGCATCCCGAGCGGGTCCGCCTTCCACGGGGAGCGCGGCTCCGGCTCCCGCTCCAGCACCAGGACAGAGCAGCCCGCCAGGCCAAGCTCGCAGGCGAGGAAAAGACCGACCGGGCCGGCGCCCACGATCACTACATCATGCACGAGAACTCCCTTCACCAGCCTCTTCTCCGAGGCAGGTGAAGACTGACGCGGGCCGCTCACACGGGGCACACACGGCGCTGACACGGATTTGGGGACTCGAGGGTGCGTGCGCGAGGATCGAGCGATGGGCGGGGATGCGCGGCTTCGCGTCACGCTGCTCGGCGCCTTTCAGGCGTCTCGCGGTGACGCCGCCCTGCCCGTCCAGGGCGCGCGGTTGCAGGGCCTGCTCGTACGGCTGGCGCTCGCCGGCGGGCGCGCGGTCGAGCCGGGCGTGCTGGTCGACGCGATCTGGGCCGAGGACCCGCCGGCCGGCCCCGCCCACGCCCTTCAGGCCCTCGTCTCGCGGCTGCGCCGGATTCTCGGCTCGGCAGGAGACGTCGCGCAGGTCGCGGGCGGCTACCGGCTGGAGGTGGACGCGGCCGACGTGGACGCGCTGCGGTTCGAGCAGCTCACCGCGGCCGGCCGGGACCGCCTGCGCGCCGGCGACCCGCATGCCGCGGCGGCCATGCTCGGCGAGGCGATGGCGCTGTGGGGCGACCGTCCCGGCGTCGAGCCCGCGGCCGTCGCCGCGGTGGCGGCCGCCGCAGCGACCCGGCTGGCCCACGTCTCGGTCGAGGCCGTCGCCGACCTCGCCGAC
>NZ_JBSFTC010000531.1:0-4984 GCF_053590415.1 Nonomuraea sp. NPDC003201 | reverse complement strand
GCTGGCCAACCACGGGCCCATCGCCGCCGGCGCCGACCTCGCCGCCGCCGCGGACGTCGTCGAGGAGCTGGAGGAGACGGCGCGGCTGTGGCTGCTGCTGCGCGACCGCCCCGTCCGCCCGCTCACCCCCGACCAGGTCAGGAGCCTGTCGTGATCCCTGCCTCCGAGCTGACCTCCTTCGGGATCGAGGTCCTGACCTCGTTCGGCGTCCCCGAACCCGACGCGCGGCTGGTGGCCGACAGCCTGGTCACGGCCGACGCCTGGGGCCACCCCTCGCACGGCATGCTGCGCCTGGAGTGGTACGCCGATCGCCTGCGCTCCGGGGCCATGCGCGCGGTGACCGACGTGGCCACCGTGCTGGACGGCGGCGCCGTCGCCGTCCTCGACGGCCGCGACGGCATCGGCCAGGTCGTCACCGCGTACGCGGCCCGCGACGCCGTACGCCGCGCCGGCGAGCACGGCGTGGGCGTGGTCGCGGTGCGCGACAGCAACCATTTCGGCACCGCCGCGTACTTCACCCGCATGATCGCCGCCGAGGGCTGCGTCGCCCTGCTGACCACCAACGGCAGCCCCGCCATGGCCCCATGGGGTGGCCGGGAGAAGAGCGTGGGCGCCAACCCGTGGTCCATCGCGGTGCCCGGCGGCCGGCGCGGCCCGGTCGTGCTCGACATCGCCAACACCGTCGTCGCCCGGGGCAAGATCTACGCCGCTCTCGAACGCGGGCACACCATCCCCGAGGGCTGGGCCCAGACGGCGGACGGCGTCCCCACCACCGACCCGGCCCTGGCCGTCGACGGGCTCATCCTGCCCATGGCCGGGCACAAGGGGTACGGCATCTCGTTCATGATGGACGTGCTGTCGGGCGTGCTGACCGGCAGCTCCTACGCCACCGACGTGGCCGGCCCCTACGTGCCCGACCGCCGCAGCGGCTGCGGCCACCTGCTGCTCGCGTTGCGCCTGGACGCCGTGGCCGACCCCGCCGACTACGCCCGCCGCCTCGACGACCTCATCGACCGCACCAAGGCCGTGCCGCTCGCGCCCGGCTTCGACGAGATCTTCTATCCCGGCGAGATCGAGGCCCGCAACGCCGCCGCATCCGCCCAGGCCGGAGTGCGCCTGCCCGGCAGGACCCTGCAGGGCCTGCGCCGGCTCGCCGAGGCGTGCGCCGTCCCGCAACCCGCCTGGATGAACGCGTGTTCGTCGTGATCGTCCGGCTCCAGGTGCGGCCCGACCGCCTGGAGACCTTCCTCGACGGCATCCGGGCCAACGCCCGCGCCACCCGCGACGAGCCCGGCTGCCTCCGCTTCGACGTGGTGCGCAGCGACGACGACCCGCACCGGTTCGTCCTGTACGAGATCTACCGGGACGAGGCCGCCTTCTTCACCGAACACCGCGCCGCGCCGCACTACGCCGCCTGGCGCCAGGTGGCCGACGCGTGCGTGACCGAGCACCGCAACACCTTCTGCCATCCCGTCTCGCTCCAAGGGCAGGCCACGTGACCGACTTCCTCACGGTGGGATCTCGCCGTTACCGCATCCACACCGTCGACGCACCCGCGCGCCTGCCGTACAGCCTGCGCGTCATGCTGGAGAACCTGCTCCGGCACGCCGCCCCCGCCGAGCAGGTGCGGGCCCTGACCGGATGGCAGCCGGACGCCGGCCGGACCGCCGCCGTGGACCTGCATCCCGCCCGGGTGTTCCTGCACGACACCAACGGCGTGCCCGTGCTGGCCGACCTGGCCTCCATGCGGGACGCCATGGCGGCGCTCGGCGGCGACCCCGCCTCGGTCAACCCGGCCATCCCCGCGGAGCTGGTCGTCGACCACTCCATCATCGCCGACGTGTTCGGCCGCCCCGACGCGCTGGCCCGCAACGCCGACCGGGAGTACGAGCGCAACGCCGAGCGCTACCGCTTCCTGCGCTGGGGCCAGGCGTCGCTGCGGGGCTTCACGGTGGTGCCGCCGGGCAAGGGCATCATGCACCAGATCAACGTGGAATACCTGGCCAGGGTGGTCATGACCCGCGGCGATGAGGCGTACCCGGACCTGTGCCTGGGCACCGACTCGCACACCACCATGGTCAACGGGCTCGGCACGCTCGGCTGGGGCATCGGCGGCATCGAGGCCGAGGCGGCCATGCTGGGCCAGTCGGTGTCCATCCTCGTGCCCGACGTGGTGGGCGTGCGCCTGCACGGCGAGCTGCCGGTCGCCGCCACCGCGACCGACCTCGTGCTGACCCTCACCGAACTGCTGCGCGACCACGGGGTGGTCGGCAAGATCGTCGAGTTCCACGGGCCGGGGGTCACCGCGCTGCCGGTGACCGACCGGGTGACGATCTCCAACATGAGCCCGGAGTTCGGCTCCACGGCCGCGCTGTTCCCCGTCGACGCCGAGACGATCCGCTACCTGCGCTTCACCGGCCGCGACGGCGACCACGCCGACCTGGTCGAGGCGTACGCCAGGGCGCAGGGCCTGTGGCACGAGCCGGACGCGCCGCCCGCGTACACCGCCGACCTGGACCTCGACCTGGCCACCGTCGTCCCGTCCGTCGCCGGCCCGCGCCGCCCCCAGGACCGCATTCCCCTGGAGGGGGTCAAGGCCGCCTTCCGCGCGCAGGAGCGGCCGCCCGTCGCGGCGGAGCGGGAGATCACGCACGGGACCGTCGCCATAGCCGCCATCACCTCCTGCACCAACACCTCCAACCCCTCGGTCATGGTCGCCGCCGGGCTGCTCGCCAAGAAGGCCGCCGAGCGCGGGCTGAGCGCGAAGCCATGGGTGAAGACCACCCTGTCGCCCGGCTCGCGCGTCGTCATGGACTACTACCGCGAAGCGGGCCTGACCCCCTACCTGGAGCGGCTCGGCTTCACCCTGGCCGGGTTCGGCTGCATGACGTGCATCGGCGCCTCCGGCCCGCTCGTCGAGGAGGTGTCGAAGGCCGTGGCCGAGCACGATCTCGACGTGGCCGCGGTCCTGTCGGGCAACCGCAACTTCGAAGGCCGCATCCAGCCCGAGGTGCGCTCCAACTACCTCGCCTCGCCGCCGCTCGTCGTCGCGTACGCCATCGCCGGCACCATGGACCTCGACCTCACCACCGAGCCTCTCGGCACCGACCCCGGCGGTCGGCCCGTCTACCTGCGTGACCTGTGGCCCGCCCCGGAGGAGGTGCGCGCGGTCATCGAGCGGGTGATCAGGCCGGAGATGTTCGCCCGCGCCTATGCCGACGTCCTCGACGGCGACGAACGCTGGCAGCGCCTGGACGTCGCCGGCTCCGCCACCTACCCCTGGGACCCCGCCTCCACGTACGTGCGCCGCGCCCCCTACCTCGACGGCATGTCGCCCGAGCCGCCGCCCGTCACCGACATCACCGGCGCCCGCGTCCTGGTCAAACTGGGCGAGTTCATCACGACCGACCACATCTCACCGGCCGGGGCCATCCTGCCGTCCAGCCCCGCCGGCCGCTACCTCACCGGCCTCGGCGTGCCACGCCACCAGCTCAACACCTACGCCTCCCGCCGCGGCAACCACGAGGTCATGATGCGCGGCGCGTTCGCCAACGTCCGCCTGCGCAACCAGCTCGCCCCCGGCACCGAAGGCGGCCTCACCGCCGACTTCCTGGACGGCGGCACGATCACCACCGTGTACGAGGCCGCCCGCGCCTACCAGGAGGCCGCCGTACCGGTCGTGGTGCTGGCCGGGGAGGGTTACGGCGCGGGCTCCTCCCGCGACTGGGCCGCCAAGGGTCCCGCGCTGCTCGGCGTGCGCGCCGTCATCGCCAAGTCGTTCGAACGCATCCACCGCTCCAACCTGGTCGGCATGGGCGTCCTGCCGCTGCAGTTCCTGCCCGGCCAGGGCCCGGACGAGCTCGGCCTCACCGGCCGCGAGGTCATCGACGTCACCGGCCTGGCCGCGCTCGACGGACCGAGGCTCCCGCCCACCCTGACCGTCACCGCCGGTAGCGTCACCTTCCAGGCCCGCCTCCGGCTCGACACGCCTCGCGAGGCCGACTACTACCGGCACGGCGGAATCATGCCCTATGTCCTGCGCGGCCTGCTGGCAGCTGCGCGCCGATCCCGTTGAGCACCCGATCCAGCCCGTGCCGGAAGCGCTCGGCGGGGGAGAGGTGCGCGGTCCTGGATTCCCGCACGGATCGGCCGAACAGGGGGTAGGCGCCCGACCCGACGATCTGCCGCACGTACGGCCCGATGTAGTCGCGCTTCCAGCGCTCCGGGTCCAGGCCGGTACGGCGGGCCTCCTCCAGCCAGCCGATCTCGCGGCGGATCGCGCTGTGGACGTAGTCGTTCACCATGCCGACGAAGCCGGTCATCTCGTCGATGTCGAGGCCGAGCCCGTCGAGCGCGCCCAGGGCGAACTCGTGGACCCGCAGCAGCTGCGGGCCCAGGGTCGGGCGGCCGCTGAGCAGCGGGGTCAGCCAGGGATGGCGCAGGCCGGCGGCCCGGGTCTCGTGGGCGACCAGGGAGAGGTCGCCTCGCCAGTCGCCGGACGGCTCGGCGGGGAGTTCGAGCTCGCCCATCGCCAGGTCGATCATGAGGTCGAACAGATCATCGCGTTTCGGTACGTAGCGATAGAGCGACATGGCGCCGGTGCCCAGCTCGCCCCCGATCCGGCGCATGGTCGCGGCCTCCACCCCCTCGGCGTCGGCGATCCGGACGGCCGCCCGGGTGATCTGCTCGCGGCTGTAGCCGGGCCGCCGCCCGGGCCCCGAACGCTCCAGGCGCTCGGGCCGCATCCAGATGCTGATCAGTTCCTCGTCGGACATCCTGGCCTCTCCCTAACTTGCGTACACAGTACTCGAATGGCTAGGGTCCCATTTCGAGTACGAAGTACGCGAAATGATGAGAGGCGTGATCAGCAATGACGACCTTGACCGGCAGGACGGCGCTCGTGACCGGCGCCAGCAGGGGGATCGGCCGGGCCGTCGCCACCCGGCTGGCCCGGGAGGGCGCCCGGGTCGCCGTCCACTACGGC
>NZ_JBSFTC010000530.1:0-4992 GCF_053590415.1 Nonomuraea sp. NPDC003201 | reverse complement strand
CTCGCGGCCCGTCAGTCGGCCCAGGAGCGGGGGGCCGGGACCGGCGCGGGCGGCCTGGCCGCCGCCGTCCTGTGCTTCACCGCCTGCGCCGCGGTCGTGCTGTACGGCATCTACCTGATCGTCCCGCAGTTCCACTGACCTCCGGGGGCGTTCACAGCCCCGCGAAGAAGGTCCTGATGTCGGCGGCCAGCAGGTCGGGGGCCTCCAGGGCGGCGTAGTGGCCGCCCGTCGCGAACTCCGACCAGCGCACCACGTTGTGCGCCCGCTCGGCGTACCGCCGGACCGTGCTGTCCCCGGGGAAGACCGCCACGCCCGTCGGGGTCTTGCCCGGCGCGTCCGGCACCGCCCAGTCGCCGCCGCTCTCCCGGTAGATGCGGGTGGAGGAGCCTGCGGTGCCGGTGAGCCAGAGGATGGAGACGTCGGTGAGGACGTCGTCGGCGGGCACCCCGCCCACGTCCCGGCCCCAGGAGGCGAACGCGTCGAGGGTCCAGCCGAGCAGCCCGGCCGGCGAGTCCGCCAGGGCGTACGCGAGCGTCTGCGGCCTGGTGCCCTGGATGGCGGCGTACCCGGAGAACTCCTTCCGCCACCGCTCGACGCCCCGGGCCCGCTCCGTCTCGACCTCGGTCAGGCCCGACATGTCGTCGGTGACGAACGCGGTGAGCGCGTTCACGTGCACGCCGACCACCCGTTCGGGGGCCAGCCGCGCCACGGCGGGGGAGACCAGGGCGCCGAAGTCGCCGCCCTGCGTGCCGTACCGCTCGTAGCCGAGCCGCGCCATCAGCTCCGCCCAGGCGGCGGCGACCCGCCGCACGCCCCAGCCCGGCTCCGTCGTGGGGCCCGAGAACGCGAACCCCGGGATGGACGGGATGACCAGGTGGAAGTCCCGGCTGAGCGGCCCGGCGACGCGCGAGAAGTCCGCGAACGTGCTGGGCCAGCCGTGCGTCAGCAGCAGCGGCAGCGCGTCGGGCCGGGGCGAGCGCACGTGCGCGAAGTGCACGCGCTGCCCGTCGATCACGGTCGTGAACTGCGGGAACGCGTTGAGCCTGGCCTCGTGCGCGCGCCAGGAGTAGCCGTCGAGCCAGTACGCGGCCAGCTCGCCCACCGCTTCGGGCGGCACCCCGTACGACCAGCCGACCCCGTCGAGGGCGTCGGGCCGGCGGGTGCGCTCCAGCCGCTCACGCAGGTCGTCGAGCCGGTCCTGGGATATGTCGATGACGAATTCGTCCATGTCCGCAACGCTAGAAGCCATTGCGGCCAGATTCGGGCCACAATGGTGTCCGTGTTGGACACCTCGGCGAGATTGCTGCGCCTGCTGGCCCTCCTGCAGGCCCGGCGCGAGTGGCCCGGCGCCGACCTGGCGGAGCGGCTCGGCGTCGCCGCCCGGACGATGCGCCGCGACGTCGACCGGCTGCGCAGCCTCGGCTACCCGGTCCATTCGACGCCCGGCGTCTCCGGCGGCTACCGGCTGGGAGCGGGCGCGGAGCTGCCGCCGCTGCTGCTCGACGACGAGGAGGCCGTGGCGGTCGCGGTCGGCCTGCGCACCGCCGCGAACGGCACCGTGACCGGCATCGAGGAGACCTCCCTGCGCGCGCTGGCCAAGCTCGAACAGGTCCTGCCCGCCCGCCTGCGGCAGCGGGTCAACACGCTGCAGCGGCACACCGTACGCATCGACCGCGCGGGCCCCACCGTGGACCCGGACGTGCTCACCCACGTGGCCGCCGCCTGCCGCGACCACGAGCAGCTCCGCTTCGACTACACCGGCCACGGGGGCGAGAGCGCGCTCAGGAGGGCCGAGCCGCACAGCCTCGTCACCAAGGGCAACCGCTGGTACCTGGTCGGCTGGGACGCCGACCGCGGCGACTGGCGCACGTACCGGGCCGACCGGATGCGCCTTCGGACCCCGAACGGCCCGCGCTTCACGCGGCGCGAGCCGCCCGCCCCCGACGTGGCCGCCTGGGTGCAGCACCGCCTGGCGCACGAGATGTGGCCGTACGAGAGCCGCTTCCTGCTGCGCGCGCCCGCCGAGCGGATCGAGGGCCGGACGGCGGGCGCCGTCGAGCCGGTGGACGAGCACACCTGCCTGCTCACCCTGCGCGGCGACGACCTGCGCATGATGGCCATGGTGGTGGCCTTCCTGGACGTGGACTTCGAGGTGCTGGAGCCCCTGGAGCTGAAGGAACACCTGCGTGCTCTCGGTGAACGGCTGCTCTCCTCTAGAATCTGATTCTGTGTCAGCGTTCTTCACCCAGAAGAAGGGCGAGCTGGTCCCCGCGCCGCACGCCCGAGGTCCCTGGTCCCCCGACATGCTCCACGGCCGCCTGCTCGGCGGGCTGGCCGCCCGCGCCATCGAGCGCCGCTACGCCCAGCCGGGGCTGCACTTCGCCCGCCTGACGGTCGACCTGTTCCGCAACAGCCCGATGGTGCCGGTCACGGTGGAGACCTCGCTGGTCAGGGCCGGGCGCAGGATCCTCGTGGCCGACGCGGTGATCATCACCGAGCAGGGGGTGATCGGGCGGGCCGGCGCGGTGCTGCTGCGGCAGGGGGAGCAGCCGGACGGGGAGCAGACGTTCGTCACACCCCCGTGGGACACTCCCGCGCCCTCCGAACCGCCGGTGGACGGGCAGGCCACGTGGAAGCCGCCGTTCGACCTGTGGCGGGTGACCGAGTGGGGGGCGCCCGGGCCGGGGCGGGTGTGGATGCGGGAGTCGTATCCGCTGGTGGACGAGGAGCCTTTGACGCCGTTCGTACGCGCGGCGCTGGCCGCCGACTTCGCCAGCCCGCTGAGCAACTCCGGGGTGGAGGGGCTGCGCTTCATCAACGCCGACTACACGCTGACGCTCGCCCGGCTCCCGTCCGCGGAGCTGATCGGGGTCGAGGCCACCGGCCACCTGTCCGCCGGCGGGGTCGCCACGGGGCAGGTCACCATGCATGACGCGAGCGGGCCGTTCGGGTTCTGCGTGGTCACGGCGGTCGCCAACACGATCGGCATCGGCGGCCGCTAGTGCCGCCGGAGATTGTCGTACCCGCGGCGTAATGTTCCGCGGGTGCGTTCCGCTGTGCCTCTTGCTGCCGGGGACGGGTTCCACCTCGATGCCGTGACCTGCCTCGATGACCATCGCGGGTGGTCGCCGGCGGAGCTGGGCTCCGCGCACCGGCTGGTGCTGGTGCGCCGCGGCCTGTTCCGGCGCAAGGCTGACGGCCGGGCCGCCGTGATCGACCCGACGATGGCCTACCTCGGGGTGCCCGGCGAGGAGGAGCACTTCGCCCACCCGGCGGGCGGCGACGTGTGCACCTCGGTGTCCCTGACCCCGGAGCTGTGGCACACGCTCGCGGGGGAGGGCCCGCCGGGCCGGCCGACCCTGTACGTGGACGCCCGCCTCGACCTCGCCCATCGGCGGTTCCTGGTGGCGGCGCGGGGCGGGGACACGGCTTTCGAGCTGGCCGAGTCCCTGCTCTCCCTCATCGCCACCACCCTCACCCAACTGGCCCCGACCCCAACCCCGGCCTCTTCCGGCTCGGCCTCTTCCGGCTCGGGCGCCACCGATGCGCTCCGCGCTGGAGCGAGCACCATCGAGGCGTCCGTCCCCAAGACCACGGCACCTGCCCTTGGGCCGGAAAGCACCGAAACGCCGGCTCTTGGGTCGCGCGGCATCGAGGCAACCGCCGGCGCGGCCCCCGCTCCTCGGCCGGGCACCTCCAGCGTGACGCCCGCTTCTCGGTCGGGCGTCAGTGAGGCAACCGCCGTCGCGGCCCCCGCCCCTCAACCGGGCACCACCAGCGTGACGCCCGCTCCTCGGTCGGGCGGCACCGATATCGTCGCCGTCGGAGCGCCCGCTTCTTGGACCGCCGACGTCGGGGCGGGTGGCGTCGGAGAAGGCGCCACCAGGGGGCGGGGCGTCGGGAAGGCGTATGCGGCCAAGGGGAGCCCCTCCCCGGCGAGCCCTTCCTGGGGCGGCGGTGGGCCGAGGTCCGGTGCGGTGATCGCCGACGCCGCCCGGGAGGCCATCGCCGCCGATCATCCGGCGGCCGGTGGGCTGATGTCGCTGGCCGAGCTCCTGGCCGTCTCGCCGTACCAGCTCAGCCGGGCGTTCACCCGGGAGCTGGGCGTCTCCCTGACCCACTACCGCAACCGCGTGCGCGTCGGCCGGGCGCTCGACCGGCTGGAGGAGGGCGAGCCGAGCCTGGCCGGGCTGGCCGCCGACCTCGGGTTCGCCGACCAGGCCCACCTCACCCGTACGATCCGCCACCACGTCGGCCACACCCCGACCGCCCTGCGCCGACTGCTCACCCCCCGCACTCCCTGAACGAGAGCGCGAGGGACACCGGACGAGTCAGCCACCCATGACGCAGAAAGGGTGGCCTTCGGGGTCGAGGAGCACGGTCCAGTCGCCGCCGCCCGGCTGGAAGTCGGGCACGGTGGCGCCGAGATCGGCCAGTTCCTTCATGGCGGCCTCGACGTCGGGGACCGTGAAGTCGAGGTGCACGTGCTTCCCGCTGTCCGGCCAGGCCGGGCCCCGGTAGCCGTCGATCCGCTGGAAACCGACCGAGACCGGGCCGCCCTCGAGGCTGACGAAGTCGGGGTCACCGGGGGTGATGCGCCAGCCGGTGGCCTGGGCGTAGAAGGACGCCAGGGCGGCGGGGTCGGCGCAGTCGATGACGATGGAGGTAAGTGTCGCTGTCATGCGCCCAGCCTCCCGGGAACCGGGCGGCCGGGTCTTGAACATCCTTGCACCACCGCCCACCACCGCCACCCGCACATCGACCGCCACCGCATCTGGCCGAAACCGCACCGACCGCCCCCGACACGACCGCCACACCCCCGAGACGGCCCCCGAGACGACCGCCATCCCCCGAGACGACCGCCATCCCCCGGGACGGCACCCCGACACGACCGCCACACCCCCCGGGACGGCTCCCCGGGACGGCCCCCGGGACGGCCGCCACACCCCCGAGACGACCGCCGCCCACCGGCACGGCCGCCGTGTGTCGGTG
>NZ_JBSFTC010000529.1:0-5007 GCF_053590415.1 Nonomuraea sp. NPDC003201 | reverse complement strand
CCGGCCGGTGGGCGGCGAAGGGGCCGCGCCCACCGGTCTGACGGCCACGGTGACGCAGGCCGACGGCATCGCGTTCCGGTGGGCCGACCGGGCCCGCGACGAGGAGGGCTTCCTGCTGGAGGACCGGCCCGCCGGCCGGCCCGACTACCGCGTGACCGCCGTGCTGGCGCCGGACGTCAACGCGTTCGGCCTGGTGACCCTGCCCGAGGAGCGGCACGCGTCGTACCGGGTGCGCGCCTTCCGCTACGGCCCGCCGTCGAACGTCGTCAGACGGACGACCGGCGACCTCCCATCCCCCACCACCGGAGAAGACTGAGCTCACCATGAACAAGCTGTCCGCGGCCGGCGCTCTCTCGCTGGCCGTCACGTTGGCGCTGAGCGCCTGTTCGAGCGGTACGCCGAGCACGTCCGCCGCACCCTCCACCGCGTCCTCCGCCGCGTCCTCCGCCGCGTCCTCCGCCGGGGGCAAGCAGAAGGTCACCTTCCTCGTCTTCCCGTCGCCGAACCTGCCGGAGTCGTACTGGAAGGCCCAGGTCGCGCTGGTGACGAAGGCCAACCCCGACCTCGACGTGGAGCTCGTCGCCGCGCCGTCGGAGTCGGAGCGCAACGACTACGCCAAGCAGCTCGCCGCCTCGGGCCAGCTGCCGGACGTCCAGATCGGCATGCAGGACCTGATCGCGCTGGAGCCGAACCTGGCGACCTGGACCGAGCAGGAGCTCAAGGACTTCATCTGCCCGACCTGCGGGGCGGTCAACGGCAAGGTGCTGCAGCTGCCGGCCAACACCCAGACGATCCCGAACGTCTACTACAGCAAGAAGCTGTTCAAGAAGGCCGGGATCGAGGCGCCGCCGACGACGTACGCCGAGCTGCTCGCCGACGCCGGCAAGCTCCAGGCCGCCGGGATCACGCCGTTCGTGAGCGGCGGGGTGTTCGTCACCTCCCAGCCGTGGACCGCCATCCTGGCCACCGACCTGTACGCCAAGACGCCCGACTGGATCGCCAAGCGGCGCGCCGGCCAGGTGACGTTCGCCGGTGACCCGGCCATGAAGGCGGCCACGCAGAAGTTCGCCGACCTGGCCGCCAAGGGTTTCATCGACAAGCGGCAGATCGGCCAGGACTACCCGAAGACGCAGGAGGCGTTCCTGGGCGGCAAGGGCGCGATGTACCCGATGGGGAGCTGGTTCGCCGCCGCGGCCGACCAGTCGGAGATGAAGGACGACATCGGCGTGTTCGCCTGGCCGAGCGACGACGGGAGCCTGCATCTCCCGGCGTTCACCGGCGGCGGCCTGTCCGTCAGCGCCACGGCCAAGAACATGGCCGCGGCCAAGAAGTTCGCGCTGGCCTTCCAGCTCACCAAGGAGAACCTGGACGCCTCGGTCAAGGCCGACGCGCTCTTCCCCGCCGTCAAGGGCTACACGCCGCCGCCCACCACCGGCCCGGTCTTCAAGGCCGTGTACGACCTGTGGCAGCAGGCGCTCCAGCAGAACGCGACCGTCCCGGCGTTCAGCTGGGAGGCGGGCGACGCGGCGATGCTGCCCGGCATGCAGGGCAAGTTCTGGTCGACCGCGCAGGACCTGGTCAGCGGCAAGAAGACGACGGACCAGGCGCTGGCCTTCCTCGACACCGAATGGGAGAAGAGCGGCTGATGGCCGTCAGCACCACCCATCGCAGGCCCGGCACGCTCACCCGCCGTGGGAGCAGGCGGCCGGCGTGGCCGGGCCTGTGGCACTTCCTGACGTTCGCGGCGCCGGGCACGCTCGTCTACACGTGCCTGGTCCTACTGCCGATCGCGATGAGCGTCGGCTACAGCCTCACCAACCAGGCGCTCCTCAGGCCGAACACGCAGTTCGTGGGCCTGCGCAACTACGCGCTGCTCCTGCGGGACGAGACGTTCCTGAACTCGCTGCGGGTCACCACGATCCTGACGCTGATCGTGGTCATCGTCCCGAACGTGCTCGGCGTGGCCGTCGCCGTCGTCCTCGACCGGCGCGGCTGGCTCTACAACGCGCTGCGCAGCGTCTTCTTCACGCCGATGGTGATCAGCTCCGTGGTCATCAGCGTGATCTGGACGCGCGTGCTCGCCGACGACGGGCCGGTCAACCAGGGGCTGCGGGCCCTCGGCGTGGCCGAGCCGCCGGGCTGGCTGTCCGACCCGGACATCGCGCTGTACTCGCTGGCGTCCATCGTCTGCTGGCAGATGCTCGGCTTCTGCGTGGTCGTCTACCTGGCCGGGCTGCAGGGCGTGCCGCAGGAGCTGGCCGAGGCGGCCGCGATCGACGGGGCGGGGCCGCTGCGCCGCTTCTGGAAGGTGACCTGGCCGCTGCTGGCGCCCGCGCTGACCATCAACACCGTCGTGCTGCTGATCTCGGCGTTCAAGATCTTCGACCACGTGAAGGTCATCACGAACGGCGGCCCGGGCACGGGCACGACGGCCAGCGTGGCGTTCGTCGTCCTGCAGGAGGGGTTCGTGGAGAACCGCACCGGTTACGCCTCCGCCGAGGCGGTCGTCATGCTCGTCGTCATCGCCGCCCTGTCGGTGGTCACGCTGCGGATCCTGCAGCGCAGGGAGGTCCAGCTATGACCGGTTCGCGGCTGCCGTGGGTGCGCCCGCTGGTGGCGCTGGTCATCGGCGCGGTCTTCTTCATCCCCCTCTACATCGCGCTGATCAACGTCTTCAAGGCGAGCGGCCAGGTCTCCCGCGACACGATGTCGCTGCCCGATCCGTTCACCCTGGACAACCTCACCCGCGTGCTGACCGACCCCGACAGCCTCTTCTGGTCGTCGCTGCGCACCAGCGTCGTGGTCACGTCGCTGTCGATCGTCATCCTGACGCTGCTGTCGGCCATGCTGGGCCACTACCTGGCGCGGCACACCCAGTGGTGGTCGCGCGCGGTCATGGTGCTGCTGCTGTGCGGGCTGATGATCCCGCCGCAGGTCATCCTCATCCCGGTCACGCAGGTGCTGAAGTCGCTCGGGCTGATGTCCACGCTCCAGGGACTCATCCTGTTCAACGTCGGCTACTACGTGCCGTTCGGGGTGTTCGTCTTCTCCGGGTTCATGAAGGGAATCCCGCGCGAACTGGAGGAGGCGGCCGCGATCGACGGGGCGACGCGCTGGCAGACGTTCTGGCGCGTCGTCTTCCCCCTCCTGCGGCCGGCCACCGCGAGCGTGCTGATCTTCCTCGGGGTGTGGATCTGGAACGACTTCCTCAACCCGCTGATCATTTACGGCCCCCGCGAGGGCACGACGATCATGACGGGCGTGTACAAGTCGCTCGGCCAGTACGCGGCGGACTTCGGCGGCATGTTCGCGCTGATGTTCCTGGCCACGCTGCCGATCCTGGTCTTCTACCTGCTGCTGCAGAAGCAGTTCGTCAAGGGCCTCACGGGCGGCGCGACGAAGGGGTGACGGCCTCCTCCAGGCGGATGCCCGGGGGCAGGCCCTTGACCGTGGCGGTGCCGTCGTGGTCCACCCGTACCTCGACCTCGGCGTCCGCCACGCGCAGCCCGGCGGTCAGCGCGCCCAGGGGCGCGCCGGACAGCGGGCGCAGCTCCACCCGGCCCGCCGGCACGTCGGGGTAGAGCCCGGTGGCCACGTGGGCGATGACGACCGCGGCGGCGGCCGACCACGCCTGGGGGCGGCAGGAGGCCGGGTAGGCCACCGGGCGGCCCACCCGGTCCCGGGTGTCGCCCGCGAACAGCTCCGGCAGCCGGTAGCCGAACGACTCGGCCGCCTCCAGCAGGCCTTCGGCCAGGGTGGTGGCCTGCTCGTCGAAGCCCTCCCTGGCCAGGCCGGCGATGACGATGGCCGTGTCGTGCGGCCAGACGGATCCGCAGTGGTACGACAGCGGGCTGAACCCGCCCTCCTCCGACGACATCGTCCGCAGCCCGAACGCCTCCGCCATGCCGGGAGAGGCCAGCAGGCCGGCGACCTGGACCGACTCCTCGCGCGAGAGCAGGCCGGTGCCGAGCAGGTGGCCGATGTTGCTGGTCAGGGAGTTCACGGGGCGCTTGTCGCGGTCGAGGGCGAGCGCCGGGAAGGGGCCCTGGGGTCCGTCGACCCAGAAGGCGGCGCGGAAGCGCTCGGCCAGCGTCCCGGCGTAGTCACGCCATCGGCCGGCCCCCGGGAGGTCGAAGGCGTCCAGGAGGGCGGCCCCGTGCAGGGCGGCCTGGTGGGCGTAGCCCTGCACCTCCGCCAGCGCGATCGGCGGCTCGGCCTGGCGGCCGTCATGGAAGCGCACCGAGTCGCCCGAGTCCTTCCAGCCCTGGTTGGCCAGGCCGCGGCCGCTGGAGTCGATGTACTCGAGGAACCCGTCCCCGTCGGGGTCGGCGTGGTCGGCGAGCCAGCCCAGCGCGGCCTGGAGGTTCGGCAGCAGCGCTCGCACCTCGGAGTCCGGCAGGCCCCAGCGCCACGCGTCGTGCAGCAGGCTGATCCAGAGCGGGGTGGCGTCGATGGTGCCGTAGT
The DNA here is from genome assembly GCF_053590415.1 of Nonomuraea sp. NPDC003201. Taxonomy (NCBI): domain Bacteria; kingdom Bacillati; phylum Actinomycetota; class Actinomycetes; order Streptosporangiales; family Streptosporangiaceae; genus Nonomuraea; species Nonomuraea sp. NPDC003201. The sequence goes on along the minus strand of NZ_JBSFTC010000529.1, from coordinate 543 downwards.
ACGCGGCGGGCAGCCGCCCGCCCTTGTCATTCAGGTCGAAGGCGTCCCGGCGCAGCTCGTGCATGATCTTGCCCGGGGCCTCGCCGGAGTCCGGGTCGAGGCGCCGGCCCTGGCGGCGGGCCAGGACGCGCAGGGTGCCCGCGGCCAGCCGGGTGCCGAGCGGCAGGAGCATGCGCGCCGCCCAGATGCTGTCCCTGCCGAAGAGGGTCAGGAACCAGGGCGCGCCGGCCGCGAGAAAGGTGTCGCCGGGCTCGCCGGGCTCGGCCAGCCGCAGCGAGCGCAGGTCTTCGAGCGACTGGTCCAGCAGCCGGGTGACGCGCCGGTCGGCGGCGGTGACGCGCGGCGGGGTCCATTCGAGGGTCGCGGCGGGGGGCACGGCGACCGCGGCGGGGTCCTCGACGGCGAGCTCCCAGCGCAGGGTGGCCCGGCCGCGGGGGGGCAGGCTCACCTCCCACCGCAGGCAGGCCCCGTCGCCCGCCGTCGCGTGGGCGCCGTGGCCGGTGACGGTGACGCGGGCGCTGTCGGCATGCCAGGTCAGGCGTC
>NZ_JBSFTC010000528.1:0-5032 GCF_053590415.1 Nonomuraea sp. NPDC003201 | reverse complement strand
GGCGAACTCCGCGGGCAGGTCGGGGCCGGCCGCGGCGGCGGCGTCGGGCCGGATCCTGGCCACGATGCCGCGCCGCTTGGCGACCAGGCTCGACGCCTGCACCCGCATCCGCTCCGGGTCGAACCCCTGGGGCAGCTCCGCGCCGGCGACGAGCGCCGCCACGACGTGTCCCTGCGCCTCGGCCAGCCGCCGCCGCGCCTCCCCCAGCCCTTCGGCCTCCCCCAGCCCCTCGGCGTCCGCCACCGCCGAGGGGCCGCCGGCCGGGGAGTCGCGCCGGTCCGTCATTCGGACTCCCCTGCCGCGGACATCGCCGCGCGGATCCTGGCCAGCTCGTTCCCCAGGGCGGCGTCGCTCGGGTACTCGTCGTCCCACTCCAGCAGCACCCCCGGCGGGGTGGCGCGGGCGCACAGCTCCGTGAGCAGGTCGAGCACCGGCTCCGGCGCGGAGGTGGTGTGCGTGTCGTGCCAGATGCCGTGGTGCTCGTACCCGCCGGCCACGTGGACGTACGCGAGGTGCTCCAGCGGCAGCGCGTCGAGCGCGTCCGTGGCCGACAGCCCCAGGTTGAACTGGTTGGTGTAGAGGTTGGCCACGTCGATCAGCAGCCCGACCCCGGTGCGCTCGACCAGCTCGGCGAGGAACTGGGCCTCGGTCAGCTCGTCGTCCGGCCAGCCGAAGATGGCGGCGACGTTCTCCAGGGCGAGCGGCACCGGCAGCGCGTCCTGGGCCCTGCGCACGTTCTCGGTGATGACCCGCAGGGACTCGCGGGTGCGCGGCACGGGCAGCAGGTGCCCGGCCTCGATGCCGCCGCCCCGTACGAACGCCAGGTGCTCGCTGACCAGCGGCGCGTCCAGCGCCTCCGCGCAGGCGGCCAGGTGGGCCAGCCGGGCCGGGGAGGGCGGCTCGGCGCCGCCGACGCCGAGCGACACCCCGTGCGGGACCACCGGCAGCCCCCTGGTGCGCAGCACGCGTAACGACTCGGGGAGGTCGGCCGGCTTGACGTTCTCGGCGACGACCTCGAGGAAGTCGACGCCGGGCATCCGCTCGATGGACAGGTCCAGCTCGGCCCGCCAGCCGATCCCCACCCCCAGCTCGACCCCGGTACGCTGCCGTGCTCCCGGCTCGGCCATGTCAGCTCCCTCCTCCCCCGCAACCGCCGCCGCCGCAGCCGCTCCCGCCGCCGCAGCTCGACGAGCTGCCGCAGCCTCCTCCGCCGCTGCTGCATCCACTGGATCCGCTGTAGCCGCCACCGTACGTCGCCCGCCGCCCGGGCCGGCGGGCCGCCCTGGCCGCGCGCAGGTCGGCCTTCACCTGCGCGCCCGGACCGTACAGCGCGGTATGCACCCGCCCGCCGCCCGAGCCCAGCGGGTGCGTCTTCCTGGCGTTGCCGAGCCGCTCCACCCCGTGGGCGGTGAGCTTGTGCCGACGGGACTTCCGGCGGTTGGCGATCGCGGCGGCCCCGCCCGTGCCGGTGATCGCCAGGGCGATCAGCGAGAACGCGAGGAGCGGCTTCGTGCCCTCGGTGAGCACGGTGACCACGGTCGCCACGACCCCCGCGAAGGCCAGCGCCGACACCACCTGAAGGCCGGCGGCCAGCCGGTCGAGCCGCCTGGCGCGGTCGCCGGGCAGGACCAGGCCGGCGTCCGTGAGGTGGCGCTTGAGCTCGTCCATCGCCAGGCTCCTGCGCACCTCGGTCTTGAGCGCGGACGCCGTGAGTCCGGAACGGTCGGCGACGGTGGCCAGCACCGCCTGCTCGACGGGGTCCCGCGACACCGACCGCGCGTGGACGCTGTGCACGTGCCCCCCGCGTGCCACGCGCAGATCTCCCGAGCCGGTCAGGAGAGCGATGGCCGTTCCGGCCACCTGCTGCGGGCCGCCCGCCAGATAGGCGATCTCGTAGTGGCTCAGTTTCCGGCCCATGGCGCGAGTACGGGACGTCGTCGGGACGGCGCGCTCGCGTTTGAATGCGGAGGCGGTGGTTAAGGCAGTCGCGGCCAGAGCCACCGAAAGGATCAGCAGGAACAGGTCCATTTAGGCCTCCCTCCGTACAGCCGAATAAGGCTGGTTATCGGAAGGACGCGTAAGGCAGAGGTAAAGGTTTCGTTCTGCTCATTTAGATTATTCGAATTTCGCCGGCGGCTCCGTCGAGTGGGACGGAGCCGCCGTACCGCACGAGGGGATCAGCCGAGACGGTCCAGCAGGGCGTTGTACTCGTCCCACAGCTCCTTCGGCAGATGCGAGCCGAACTTGTCGAAGTGGGCCGGGATCAGCGACGCCTCCTCGCGCCACACTTCCTTGTCGACCGACAGGAGGGTGCGCAGGTCCTCCTCGGTCAGGTCCAGGCCCTTGGTGTCGAGGTCGGCCGGCAGCAGGCCGATCGCCGTCGGCACGGCCTTGGCCTCGCCGTTGAGCCGGTCGACGATCCACTTGAGCACGCGGCTGTTCTCGCCGAAGCCCGGCCAGATGAACCTGCCCTCGGCGTTCTTGCGGAACCAGTTGACGTAGTAGATCCGCGGCAGCTTGGCGCCCTTGCGGCGGCCGATCTCCAGCCAGTGGTCGAAGTAGTCGCCCATGTTGTAGCCGCAGAACGGCAGCATGGCGAACGGGTCGTGGCGCAGCTCGCCGACCTTGCCCTCGGCCGCGGCGGTCTTCTCGGAGGCGACGTTGGCTCCGAGGAAGACGCCGTGCTCCCAGCTCAGCGACTCTGTGACCAGAGGCACGGCGGTGGCGCGGCGACCGCCGAACAAGATCGCTGAGATGGGCACACCCTTGGGGTCCTGCCATTCGGGTGCGATGGTCGGACACTGGGCGGCGGGAGTCGTGAAGCGGGCGTTCGGATGGGCGGCCGGCTCGTCGCCGCCGGGCGTCCAGGAACGGCCCTTCCAGTCGGTCAGGTGCGCCGGCGGCTCCTCGGTCAGCCCCTCCCACCACACGTCGCCGTCGTCGGTGAGCGCGACGTTGGTGAAGATGCTGTTGCCCCAGAGCGTCTTGATCGCGTTGGCGTTGGTCACCTGGCCGGTGCCGGGCGCGACGCCGAAGAAGCCAGCCTCCGGGTTGATCGCGTAGAGGCGGCCGTCGTCGCCGAAGCGCATCCAGGCGATGTCGTCGCCGATCGTCTCGACCTTCCAGCCCGGGATCGTGGGCTGGAGCATGGCGAGGTTGGTCTTGCCGCAGGCGCTCGGGAAGGCGGCCGCGACGTAACGGGTCTCGCCGGACGGCGGCGTGAGCTTGAGGATCAGCATGTGCTCGGCCATCCAGCCCTCGTCGCGGGCCATGGCGCTGGCGATGCGCAGGGCGTAGCACTTCTTGCCGAGCAGGGCGTTGCCGCCGTAGCCGGAGCCGTACGACCAGATCTCGCGGGTCTCGGGGAAGTGGCTGATGTACTTCGTCGAGCTGCACGGCCAGGGCACGTCCTGCTGACCGTGCTCCAGCGGCGCCCCGACGGAGTGGACCGCCCTGACGAACTCGCCCCTCTGCTCGATCAGGCGGAGCGCCCTGTCCCCCATCCTGGTCATGATCCGCATGGAGACGGCGACGTACGGAGAGTCGGTGATCTCGACGCCGAGCTGCGAGATCTCGCCGCCGAGCGGGCCCATGCAGAACGGCACGACGTACATCGTGCGGCCGCGCATGCAGCCCTTGAAGAGCTGCCGGAACGTCCGGCGCATCTCGTCGGGCGCGATCCAGTTGTTGGTCGGGCCCGCGTCCTCCTCGCGCTCGGAGCAGATGAAGGTACGGTCCTCGACCCTGGCCACGTCGCTGGGGTCGGACTTGGCGTAGAAGCTGTTGGGCCGGGCGGCGAGTCGCGTGAACGTCCCCTGATCAACGAGCAGGTTGGTCAGGCGCGTCCACTCCTCTTCGGACCCGTCGCACCACTCGATCCGGTCTGGCTGGGTCAGGGCGGCGATCTCGTTCACCCACGCGGCCAATTCGCCATTGCTGGTCGGTGCGGGCACTTCCACGGAAACGGACACGACTGCGACTCCTCCACTGTCTCAGGGCCCAGTCATCATTAACGACGAAGCGGCATGAAAGCCAATTGGCATAGACCTGTTGGCTTGAACCGTCGCCGCAGGCAGCGGCCCTGACGATTGGTGGAGCCTACCCAGCCCTCGCAGATTTAAAAGAGAATTAACATGCAGTGGTCCAGTCCAATTCCGATGGTCTAAACCAATTTCCCCAGTGGTTTAGTCCATTTCCGCGCCCGTTTCCGCTGCGTGGTCTCAGGAATTGACGTCGGGCCCCTCGGAGCGAACGCGGTCGACGTGCTGGAGCGCGTCCCGCAGGTCGGCGAGCCAGGTGTCGGTGTGCTTGCCGACCAGACGTACGCACCAGGCGAGCGCGTCGCTGCGGCTCCTGGCCACTCCCGCGGCCACGAGCGTGTCCAGCACCTGCCGCTCCGTCTGGCGCAGCCGGGTCATCACGGGCACGGAGAGTGTGGTGAACATCACAGTCTCGCCGCCGCAGACCACACCCCAGGACACCTTCTGCCGGAACTTGCGCTCGGCCTCCCGGGCGATCTCGATCCGCCGCTCGCGCGTCTCCTCCCTGAACCTCCTTGCCAGCCCTTCGACCAGAGCGGCCCGCTCGGCCTCCGGGACGTCGTCCGGGGGGTCGGGGAGGGCGCCGAGCACCGCGATCTCCTCGCGGTCCCTGACGATCTCGGGCGCACCGGTGAACCAGCCCTCGGGCAGCCGTCCGGTGAACCAGCCGTGAATCTGCGCGGTGTCGTCGTCTGTTGCCATGTAATTACCATTACACAGTTGCACGGGAAATGCACGCCTCCGGGACCGCGTTTACGCACCCCACCGCCCCCTCCCCCCTCATGCCCACCTCCGGCCCCACCGGCCCCGGAATGGCTACGCCGCGAGGGCGCTCCCGGGCCCGATCGCGCGCCCCACCCACCCACGGAACGACGGGCGCGGGCGCAGCGGCACGGCGGCACGGCGCACGCGCGGGGGCACGGCGCACGCGCGGGGGCACGGCGCACGCGCGGGGGCACGGCGCACGCGCGGGGGCACGGCGCACGCGCGGG
>NZ_JBSFTC010000527.1:0-5048 GCF_053590415.1 Nonomuraea sp. NPDC003201 | reverse complement strand
CTGGCCGCCCGCGGGCTGGCCGGCCCCGACGGGCAGGCCACCGAGCGGGGGCGGGCGCTGCGCGACCAGGTCGAGCGGATGACCGACCAGCTGGCCGCGGAGCCGTGGCGGCTGCTCGGGGAGGAGCGCGCCGAGCGGCTGGGTCAGCTGGCTTCGCCGTTCCTCGGCGCGGTCTTCGAGGCCGGGCTGCTGCCGATGACCAGCACCCTCGGCATCGCCACCGTCAAGGCCCCCGACTAGTCGAAACCGGGGGCCGGCTGCCAGAGGCTGATCTCCGTGCCCTGGTCGTCGGTGCAGGTGCAGCCGCGCCCCGATTTGCTGTCGTACAGCTCGCCGGTGCCGCCGCCCAGCTCCCGCACCCGCTCGACGGCCGCGTCGATGTCGGTGACGTGGTAGTAGATGTTCGGCTGCGAGGAGGGCCCGCGCGCGACGAAGCCCATCGGCACGGCCGTGTTCGTGACGTGCAGGTACGTCTCGTGCTCGCGCCTGAACTCCCAGCCGAACAGCGCCCCGTAGAAGGCGGCCGCCCGATCCAGGTCCGCCACGGACAGCGTGTAGTAACCCAGCTCGACACTCATGTACGAACCTCCGCAATAATTGCCGTTAGCGTTAAGGGTTAACAGCTTAACGGAAGCAGGCAACAATTAACACCAACGTTAACAACATCGACGCGACGCTGGCCGCGCTCGCCGATCCCACCCGCCGCAAGGTCATCGACCTGCTGCGCGAAGGCCCGCGACCGGCCGGCGAGCTGGCGCAGGCCGTCCAGATGAGCGCCCCCGCCCTCAGCAGGCACCTGCGCGTGCTGCGGGCGGGCGGTCTCGTCCAGGCGGAGGCCGGCGGCGCCGACGCCCGCCTGCGCCTCTACACGCTGCGCCAGGAGCCGTTCGCGGCGCTGCAGGCCTGGCTGGACCAGGTGCAGGCGTTCTGGGCCGAGCAGCTCGGCTCGTTCAAGGACCACGTGGAGCGCAGCCGGTGAACTCCGTCCAGGCCAGCGTCACCGTCCCCGTCGACCCGGCGACCGCGTTCCGGATCTTCACCGACGAGATCGACAGCTGGTACGTGCGCGGCCGCCACAGCTGGGTCGACCCGGCCCGCGCGGTCGCCATCCGCTTCGAGGACGGCTTCCTGCGCGAGCTGTGGTCCGACGGCGGCCACGTCGACACCGGCAGGATCCTCGCCTGGGAGCCGCCGTGCCGCCTCGTCTGGGCCGACCTGCTCAACGAGGGCGGCCGGATGGAGATCGAGGTGGCCTTCAGCCCGGTCGAGGGCGGCACCGAGGTGCTGCTGGAGCACCGCGGCCTGGACACGCTGCCCCCGGACGTGGCCGGACGCATCAGGCGCGGCTACTCCTGGAACATCGCGCTGCGCTGGTTCGCCGGCACGTGGGCGGGCTAGCGGCGGCCGTACTTCTTGTGCACGGCCTGCTTGCTCACCCCGATCGCGTCGGCGATCTGCGCCCAGGCCAGCCCCGCCACCCTGGCCCGGCGCACCTGGACCGCCTCCAGACGCTCGATCTCGCGGCGCAGGGCGGTCGTGGCGTGCAGTGCCAGCAGCGGGTCGTCGTCCTGCGCCTGCCGAAGGAGGGTCGCCAGGTCGTTCGTCATGTCCTAAAGGTAGTCCAGGAGCAGCCGGTTGATCTCCTCGGGACGTTCGAGGGCGGGCAGGTGCCCGGCCCAGTCCAGCTCGACCAGCCGCGCCCGGGGCAGCTCGCCGGCCAGGTGGCGGGCGCTCTCCTGGAAGTACGGCAGGTCGTGCGCGCCGGCCACGACCAGCGCAGGCACGTCGATCTCCGCCGGCGCGAACTCCTTCTCGACCTGCGACGGCTCCGGGTCGGCGGCCAGCTGCACCTCGAACGCGTGCCGCTGCATCTCCACCACGCGCCCGAACGTCTCCTTGGACGCCTCGGGCCCGAGCAGGGTGCGCGCGTTCAGCTCCGCCGCCCCCTCGACGTCGCCCGCCTCCAGCAGGCGCCCCTCCTCGTCCCAGTACGCCCGCAGGTCCGGTGTGGGAGCCAGGTCGGAGACGGGGTTCAGCAGCACCAGCCGGCCGGCGAGCCCGGCCGCCGCCAGCTCCAGCGCGACCCGGCCCCCGCCCGACGAGCCGACCAGCGCCGCCCGGCTCACCTCCAGCGCGGCCAGCAGCCGCGCCACGTCGTCGCTGTCGCTGTACGGGCCGTCCGACCGGTAGGGGCTGCGCCCGTACCCCCGGAAGTCCACCGTGATCACCCGGAAGCGCTCGGACAGGGCCTCCACCTGCGCGTCCCACATGCCCGAGTCGACCGACGTCGAATGCAGCAGCACGACGGGCTCGCCCGTGCCCCGCTCGGAATGCCAGATCGTCATCGCGACTCCACCGCCAGCCGCACGCCCAGCCCGATCAGCACCACGCCGGAGATCTGCTCCAGCCGCCGGCGCACCGCGGGCCGTCCCAGCACCGCCTTGGCCCTGGCCACCGTCCAGATGAGCAGCCCGTACCAGGCCAGGTCGACCAGCACCCACACGACGGCCAGCGTCGCGAGCGTGACCGGCACGTTCTGCCCCGGCGCGACGAACTGCGGCAGGAACGACATCGCGAACACCGCCGCCTTCGGGTTGGCCAGGCACGTCCCGAGGCCCGCCAGGTACGGCCCCCGCAGGCCCGGCACCACCGCCCCTTCGACCTCGGTCGCCCCATTGGTCGAAGGCGCGCCCTTGCGGGCCTGCCACAGCGCCTGCGCGCCCATCACGACCAGCACCACGGCGCCGACCACGCGCATCACGTCATAGGCCAGCTGCGAGGCCACCAGCAGCGCCGACAGGCCGAAGGCGGCCGCCAGCCCCCACAGCAGGATGCCGGTCTCGTTGCCCAGTGTGGCGGCCATGCCGGAGCCGCGGCCCGCGCGCAGCGTCTGGCGCAGGATGATGGCCGTGCTGACCCCTGGCGCCATGGCCACAAGAACGCACGCGCCTACGAAAGCGAGTAGATACATGCGTGGCATGCTCCCAGAACCCGCGCCGGGAAGTCGCCTGATTATCGGCCTACTCGTACAGTTTGCGCAGCTCGGCGACCGCCTCGCCCATCAGCGCCCGCAGCTCCGGCGGCCCCAGCACCTCCACGTCGGCCCCCATCCGCAGCAGCAGCCAGCGCGCGTGCGTGATCGACTCGATCGGCACCGTCAGCGTCAGCCAGCCCTCCGGATCGGGCTCGCCGGCCGCGGCCAGCGCGGCGCCGACCACGTCGGAGCCCATCGTGTACGCCAGCAGCTCACCCCGGCCGGGAGCGAGCCTGATGACGGCCTCGGCGGTGTACATCCGCTCGCGGAACTCCTTGGCGTAGCCCTGCCAGAACTCGCCCAGGTCGAACCCCTCGGGCCAGGGAAAGCGGCCGGGCAGCGTCTCCACCGTCAGGATCCGAGCCACCCGGTAGGTGCGGGCGCTGCCGCCCGGCGGCGCGGCCACCATGTACCAGGAGCCGCCCTTGAGCACCAGCCCGTACGGGTGGATCACCCGGTCGACCTCCTGCTGCCCCCAGCGCCGGTAGGTCATGTGCAGCGGCCGCTGGTCCCACACCGCCTCCGCGACCTCGCTCAGATGCGGCACGTCGTCGGCCGAGCGGTACCAGCTCGGCACGTCGAGCAGGAACCGCTCGCGCATCCGCGAGGCCTGCGAGCGCGGCTCGGGCGGCAGCGCGGCCAGCAGCTTCAGCTCCGCGGTGGCGGCCACCTCGGCCAGCCCCAGCTCGGCCGCCGGGCCGGGCAGCCCCGCCAGGAACAGCGAGGAGGCCTCCTCGGCGGTCAGCCCGTTGAGCCTGGTGCGGTAGCCGTCGAGCAGCTGGTAGCCGCCCACGGGCCCCCGGTCGGCGTAGACCGGCACGCCGGCCGCCGACAGCGCCTCCACGTCGCGGTAGACCGTGCGGACCGACACCTCCAGCTCCTCGGCCAGCTCCGGCGCGGTCATGCGGCCGCGCGACTGCAGGAGCAGGAGCAGCGAGAGCAGGCGGCTGGCACGCATGGCCCCATTGTAGGAAAGCGGCCCGCGGGAAAGCGGCCGTTCAGCGGGCGGCGTACTCCTCTCTGGAGGACATCACCTGGGGCATGCGCCCCTCCACCCACTCCAGGAGCGGGATGAGCCGCTCGGCGGCCTCCCGGCCCAGCTCGGTGAGGCTGTACTCGACCTTGGGCGGGATCGAGGATTCAGCCACGCGCAGCACCATGCCGTCGCGTTCGAGCGCGTGGAGGGTCTGGGACAACATCTTCTCGCTCACCCCGTCGACCCGGCGGCGCAGCGCGTTGAAGCGGTAGGGCCCCTCGTACAGGGCCACGAGCGCCAGGATCGCCCAGCGACCGGTGATCGTCTCCAGCACCGAGCGCGAGGTGCACCGGCGCGAGAAGACATCGGCCACCAGCTCTTCGAACTCCTCCATGGAAACCAGCGTACGCGTTCGTGGGTACTTTCTGATAGAAAGTACTAACCAAAGCGCTGGTACTGAATGGGAGAAATCATGATCGTGGTGACCGGAGCCACCGGACAGCTGGGCCGGCTGGTGATCGAGGAGCTCAAGAAGCGCGTCCCCGCCGAGCAGGTCGTCGCCGCCGCGCGTACCCCGGAGAAGGGCGCCGACCTCGGCGTCGAGGTGCGCCAGGCCGACTACGACCGGCCCGAGACCGTCAGGAGCGCGCTGCGGGGCGCCACCAGGGTGCTGCTCATCTCCGGCCTGGACCCCAACCGCCTGCAGCAGCACTCGACCGTCGTGGACGCCGCCAAGGAGGCCGGGGCCACGCTCGTCTACACCAGCGCGCCCGGCGCCGACACCACCGAGGCCCTCCTGGCCGCCGACCACCGGGCGACCGAGGAGTACATCAAGGCGTCCGGGGTGACGTACACGATCCTGCGCAACAACTGGTACAACGAGGTCTACGCACCGGCGATCACGGCCGCGCCGCAGCTCGGCGCCGTGCACGGCGCCGCCGGCGACAGATCGGAATAGCACACGACTGAACTCCAGACACGTACTCTCAAAACTCGGATTTCCTCAAATGTATTAAAATATAGTGGTGTGGGGGGTGT
>NZ_JBSFTC010000526.1:0-5143 GCF_053590415.1 Nonomuraea sp. NPDC003201 | reverse complement strand
GTGAACAGCCCCAGGCCCGCCAGGAGCGTGCGGCGCGCGCCGAGCGCGTCCGCGAGCCGCCCGCCGAGCACCATCAGCCCGCCGAAGCAGAGCGTGTACGTGGTCACGACCCAGGTGAGGGACTCGCGGTCGAGCGCGAGATCCTCGCCGATGGTCGGCAAGGCCACCTGTACGACGGTGATGTCCACGATCAGCATGAACTGGGCCAGGCACAGCAGCACCAGCACACCCCATCCGCCGGTGCGCCGCCCGGCGGGAGCCGTATCAAGGCTCATCGGATACCCTCCTTAACTTGAACACTGATGTTCAAGTTAGCACGCAGGAACCATACGTGGGTAGGGCATGCTGAAGGGCCGCGAGAGCCCGCGGTCAGGGCCGGTAGGGTTACGGCCGGGTGGGAGCGAGCAGCGAGAGCATCGTCATGGTCAGCACCAGCTCGACCTCCTCGGGCGCCAGCCGCCCCGCCTCACGCTCCTGCGCGGCGGCGTGGATGATCGAGAAGAACGTCGTCACCAGCCACCCCGACGGCAGGTCCGTACGGAACTCGCCCGTGCGCTGCCCGCGCACGATGAGCCGCTCCACCCGCCGCAGCGGCCTTTCGTGGTGCTCCCTGATCCGCTCCGTGGCCAGCACCCGGTCGGCGGCCAGGAACAGCCGGCGGTGCCGGTCGAGCACCTCCCACGACGAGCGCAGCAGCCGCGCCATGGCCTCGGGCGCGGGGGCCGTGTCGAGCGAGTCGTCCGCCAGCACCCCGTCCGCCACCTCGACCGCGTGGTCGAGCACCGCGTCCACGAGCGCCTCGCGCGACGGGAAGTGGCCGTACAGCGTCACCCGGCCCACCCCGGCGGCCTTGGCGACGTCCGCCACGCTGGCCGTGGGGTCGGCGCTGAGCAGTCTGGTGCCGGCTTCGAGGATCGCGGCGATGTTGCGCTCGGCGTCCGCGCGCCGGGCGGGTACGGGCTGTCGTGCCGCGGTCTTGGCCATGCGACCAGCCTACGACGCCGCGCGGGTCACAGCTCCAGCACGTGGTCCAGCAGCGACTGCAGCGTGACCGCCCCCACCAGCCGGCCCCCGTCGACCACGGCGACCAGCGGGCTGCGCGTCCGCGCCATCAACGCCGCCAGCTCCAGCACGGTCGCCTTCAGATCGGCCACCGGCAGCTCCTTCGGCTGCTCGGGCAGGCACTCCCGCACGGTCCTGCCCCCGAGCCGCCGCAGGAACAGGTCGGCGTGGGCCTCGTCCACCACCCGGGCCAGCGCGGGGTCGTCCTGGCAGTAGGCGGGCACCGCCAGCCGCAGCACCTGGGTGCCGGGCAGGATGCTGAGGGGGCGCCCGTCGGGGTCGACGAGGATGAGCCCGGGCAGGTCCTGCTCCGCCAGGAGCTTCGCGGCTTCCAGCGCCGGGGTGTCCAGAGTGACCGTCGGGAAGTCGACGGCGAGATCGCGTGCGCGCATCAGTGGCCTCCGGCGCCCAGCCTACGTCGCACCCACCGCCGCCGGGTCGTCAAGGGCGCGTGGGGTTCGCGTCAAGGACGTGTAAGTGCGCCGGCGCCACCCGGGCCTGTTACGGTAGTGCGCGGTGCGCCGGGAAGTCTGGTCGGCTGGGATGTCGGCTGGGGTTCGATGGGGGAGGGCGCTCTCGATGCGTGACCTGTGTTGCGGGGCCAGGTGATGAGCATGATGCCGTCGTTCTTGACCCGTTTCCGGCACCCGGCGCAGGTCGTGGCCGCCGGGTTCGTGCTGGCCATCGGGATCGGCACCGTGCTGCTGGCCCTCCCGATCGCCACCACCGAGCGCGCGCCCGCCGACTGGGTCGTGGCCCTGTTCACCGCCACCTCGGCCGTCTGCGTCACCGGGCTGGTGATCGTGGACACCGAGTCGCACTGGTCGGTGTTCGGGGAGGTGGTGATCGCGGGGCTCGTGCAGGTGGGCGGGCTGGGGATCATGACGATGGCCACCCTGTTCACCCTGCTCGTCTCCGGCCGGCTCGGGCTGCGGGCCAGGATCGCGGCGCAGGCGGAGACCAAGACGCTGAGCATGAGCGACGTGCGCCGCGTCGTGCGCAAGGTGGTCCTGTTCAGCCTCGTGTGCGAGGCCGTCGCCGCCGTCGTGCTCACCGCCCGCTTCGCCATCGGGTACGGCGAGCCGCTGGGCCGGGCCGCCTACCTGGGCGCCTTCCACTCGGTCACGGCCTTCAACAACGCCGGGTTCGCGCTCTGGCCGGACAGCCTCATGCGGTTCGTCGCCGACCCGTGGATATGCCTGACCATCGCGCTCGCGGTCATCGTCGGCGGGCTCGGCTTCCCCGTGGTGTTCGAGCTGGCCCGCTCCTGGCGGCACCCGCGCAAGTGGAGCGTGCTGACCCGGGTCACCGTGGGCGTGAGCGTCACCCTGCTGGTGCTGGGCACCCTGGTCTTCCTGATGACCGAGTGGCGCAACCCCCGCACGCTGGGCGCGCTCGACGATCCCGGCAAGCTGCTGGCCGCGTTCTTCGCCGCGGTCATGCCGCGCTCGGCCGGGTTCAACACCCTGGACATCTCCCAGATGTACCCGTCGAGCTGGCTGGCCACCGACGTGCTGATGTTCATCGGCGGCGGCAGCGCGGGCACGGCGGGCGGGCTCAAGGTGACCACGTTCGGGCTGCTGGCGTTCGTCGTCTGGGCCGAGGTGCGCGGCGAGAGCCGGGTCAACATCGGCCACCGCAGGCTTCCCGAGGCCACGCAGCGCCAGGCCGTCACGATCACGGTGCTGGGCGTCACGCTGGTCGCCGCGTCCACGTACGTGCTGCTCGCGCTCACCCCGCACGGCCTGGACCAGGTGCTGTTCGAGGTGGTCGCGGCGTTCGGCACGGCGGGGCTGAGCACCGGCATCACCCCGAGCCTGGGCGTGGCCGGTCACCTGCTGCTGACGGTGCTGATGTTCATCGGCAGGATCGGCCCGCTCACCATGGGCTCCGCGCTGGCGCTCAACCAGCGCTCCCGACATTACGAGCTACCCGAGGAGCGAGTCATCGTTGGCTGACAACAACCCCGTCGTGGTCATCGGCCTCGGCCGGTTCGGCACGTCGCTGGCGCTGGAGCTGACCCGTCGCGGCACCGAGGTCCTGGCCATCGACCACCGGCCCAAGGTCACGCAGAGCCTGGCCGGGCGGATCACGCAGATCGCGACCGCGGACGCCACCGACATGGAGGCGCTGCGCCAGCTCGGCGTGCCCGACTTCTACCAGGCGGTGGTGGCCGTCGGCGGCGACATCGAGGCCAGCATCCTCACCACGTCGCTGCTGGTCGAGCTGGAGATCAACGACATCTGGGCCAAGGCGATCAGCACCCAGCACGGCCGGATCCTGAGCCGCATCGGCGCTCACCACGTTGTCTTCCCCGAGCACGACATGGGCGAGCGGGTGGCCCACCTGGTGAGCGGGCGCATGCTCGACTACATGCAGGTGGACGAGGACTTCGCGCTGGCCAAGACCACCCCGCCCAAGGAATACGTCGGCGTCCCGCTCGGCCGCTCCAACCTGCGCCGCAAGTACGGCGTCACCATCGTGGCGGTCAAGGCGCCGGGCGAGGAGTTCACCTACGCCACCGCCGAGACCGAGCTGTCCTACGGCGACGTCGTCCTCGTCTCCGGCCGGACCGAGCAGATCGAGCGCTTCGCCGAGCTGCCCTAGCGGAGCCGGCCGAAGAACTCGCGCAGGTCCGTCACCAGCAGGTCCGGCGTCTCCAGCGCCGCGAAGTGGCCCCCGCGGCCGAACTCCGTCCAGCGCACCACGTGGTGCACCCGATCGGCCAGCGGGCGCACCGAGAAGTCCGTCGGGAAGACGGCCGCCGCGGTGGGCACCGTGCCCCGCTCCTTGGGCGCCCACGCGCTGAAGTCGTTGAACCGCTCGTAGTACGTGTGCGCGGTCGACCCCGCCGTCTGCGTGAACCAGTAGATGCTGACGTCGGTGAGGATCCGGTCGCGGTCCACGGCGTCCTCGGGCAGCTTCGCCTCGGGATCCGTCCAGTCCTTGAACTTCTCCACGATCCAGGCGAGCTGCCCGGCCGGCGAGTCGTGCAGCGCGGCGGCGAGGGTCTGCGGCCGGGTGCCGTGCAGCTGCATGTACGCCCCGAGCTTGTCCTGCCACTCCCGCATCCCGGCCATCCGCGCCTGCTCGGCCTCGTTCAGCGTGCCCATCACGGCCGGGTCGGGGAAGGTGAGCAGCCCGTTGACGTGCACGCCGATGACGTGGTCCGGCGCGGCCCGGCCCATCAGGGGAGCGATGAAGGCGCTCACGTCGCCGCCCTGGACGCCGTACCGCTCGTACCCGATCCGGGACATCAGCTCCACGAGCGCGGCCGCCGTGCGGCCGTCCGTCCAGCCGGCGCCGGGCAGCGGGCCCGAGAAGCCGTAGCCGGGCAGCGACGGGATGACCAGGTGGAAGGCGTCCTCGGCGGCGCCGCCGTGCGCGACCGGGTCGGTGAGCGGGCCGATGACGTCGAGGAACTCGACGACCGAGCCGGGCCAGCCGTGCAGGAGCAGCAGCGGGGTGGCCTCCGGCTCGGCGGAGCGGACGTGCAGGAAGTGCACGTCCGCGCCGTCGACCGTGGTCGTGAACTGCGGGTACGCGTTCAGCGCCGCCTCCTGGGCGCGCCAGTCGAAGCCGTCGGCCCAGTACGCGGCCAGGTCGCGCAGGTAGCCGGTGGGCACGCCGCGCTCCCAGCCGGTGCCGGGCAGCTCGGGGGCCCAGCGCGTACGCCGGAGGCGCTCGCGCAGGTCGTCGAGGTCGGCCTGCGGGATGTCGATGCGATAGGGGGCGATGCCGCGGTTCGTCATGTCTGCGACGGTAGAAGGGATTGGTGACAGGTTCTGGCACCGATGCCCGGCAGAATCATCCTCATGTTGGAGACCTCGGCGCGGCTGCTCCGCCTGCTGTCCCTGCTCCAGTCGCGCATGGATTGGAGCGGCGCCGAGCTGGCCGAACGGCTGGAGGTCGGGCTGCGCACCGTGCGGCGCGACATCGAGCGGCTGCGCGAGCTCGGCTATCCCGTGGACGCCACCCCCGGCGTGGCCGGCGGCTACCGGCTCGGCGTGGGCGCCGCGCTGCCGCCGCTGCTGCTGGACGACGAGGAGGCGGTGGCCGTGGCGATCAGCCTGCGTACGGC
>NZ_JBSFTC010000525.1:0-5175 GCF_053590415.1 Nonomuraea sp. NPDC003201 | reverse complement strand
CGGGGTGCCCCCCCCGGCCAGGAAGGGCACCGCGGCGAGCGACTGCCCCAGCGGCGCCTTGGCCATGAGCACCTCGTACGAGGACTCGGCCGACGGCGCGACGAACGAGATCGTCTGGGGCCCCGGCGAGGTGATCTGCCGGCCCGCGTACACACGGCTGGAGGTGGCGTCCCGCAGCACGAAGGTGCCTTCGAGCTGCGGCACGCCCGGATATTGCTCGGGGCCGCGCACGTCCGCCCGGCGCGGCAGGCCGATCGCGATGCGCTGGCCCGGCGTGAGATCCCCCTGCCCGCCCGGCCCCGGGTTGTTCGTGTCCACCCGGTAGGACCAGATGCTGTATCCGATGCCGGCGGTGGGCCCGGGGATCGCGGCCCGGCCGGCGAAGGTGACTATCAGCACTGAACACCACTCCCTCGTACGAAGACCCCTCGATGACCAGGGTCAGGGCCGGCCGGGCGCGGCGCATGAGTAGGGCCTACTCAACGTGCCGCCGCCGCCCTCGAAGAGGTAGAGCGCCAGGTCGAACCGGCTGGCCACGGTGGGGATCGGGTACGGCTCCGCGTCCAGCCCGGAGGTGTCCAGGGTCCGGCCGCGGTAGTTCTGCAGCGCGAACATGGTCTGGTAGACCGGCGTGCGGCTGACGTCCCGCTCCACGGCCAGCTCGGTGACGAGCCGGTCGAACGGCAGTGCCTGATGCGCGAAGGCGTCCAGGGTGGAGTCGCGGACCCGGCCGAGCAACTCGCCGAACGTCGGGTCGCCGCTCAGGTCGGCCCGGAGGGCCAGGGTGTTGATGAACGGCCCGACGACCGTCTCCAGCTCGGGGAGCTCCCGCCCGGACACCGGCGACCCCACCGCGAAGTCGTCCTGCCCGGCGAACCGGCCGAGCAGCACCTGGAAGGCGGCGAGCAGCGTCATGTACGGCGTGGCCCGGTGCGCCTTGCCGAGCTCCGCGATCGACGCGGTGAGGGCGGGGTCCACGACGACGTCCACGGCGGCGCCGTCCCAGCGCTGCTCGGCGGGCCGGGGCAGGTCGGTCGGCAGCTCCAGGGCGGGCACCCCGTCCAGCTTGGACACCCAGTAGCGCACGTCGTCGTCGAAGGTCCGGCCGCGCTGCCAGTGCGCGTAGTCGCCGAACTGCAGCGGCACCGGCGCCGGTTCCCGGCCCGCGTGCAGCGCCAGCAGCTCCTGGAACAGGATGTCGCACGACCAGCCGTCGGTGATCGCGTGGTGCATGGTGAGCAGCAGCACGTGCTCGCCGGGGGCCGAGCGCACCAGCAGGGCGCGCAGCAGCGGCGGGCGGGCCAGGTCGAACGGCCGGACCAGCTCCCGGTCGATCTCGCCGGGGTCGTCGGTGACGCGGAACTCCACGACCGGCTCCTCGGCGACCACCGCCTCCGGGCGGCCGTCCGGGGTGGTGACCAGGCTGGTACGCAGGCTCTCATGCCGTCTGGTGAGCTCTGTCAGGGCCCTGGCCAGGGCGTTCTCGTCGAGGTCGCCGGTCAGCCGGACCGCGAACGGCACGGTGTAGGCGGCCGTGCCTGGGGCGTACTGCTCGAGGAACCACAATCGCTCCTGCATGGCCGACGGCGGCGGCGCGGTGCCGGGGTCACGGCGGGGAACACTGACCTTGGTGCCGCGCGCCCGAAGGCGACGCTCCAGCAGGGCCTGCTTGGCCGGTGAAAGGGAGCTCCTGGTCACGCGTCTTTCTCCTCGGAACACGCGGTGGTGCACGTACACGTACGGAGGTCCGCGGCGATGACGCGGATGTGCTGCAGCCGGAACGGCGAAGCCTGATGAGGCCGTGGGAACGCTCCCACGAGGGAGGCTAGGTTTCGGCTCCTTCGAGGTCAAGGGCTAGATCCGCATTTCCGGATGCCCACCGTGGTCTAACAAGAACAATTCGCGATGTGCGCACGTCGCACCCGTGTTTCCGTTGGCTCTGTCTTTCGGGTCCTTGACAGTTCGGAAACATCATCGTCATATATCTGGGAGCGCTCCCACAGCGTGTCATCATCTCTGACCTGCGCCCGCAAGGAAGCCGAGCGCCTGCGCCCTTTGACCGCGCGCCAAAGGCGAGATCCTGCCGCGAACCCCTTGCCCAGAATGAGGTTCTGGAAGCAGGGTTGGGCCCATGATTATCGAGTACGCCGAGCGCGTGTGGCGCGGCGAATCGGACGACAGCGTCGTGGACGCGGGCCTGCAGGGCAAGGGTGTTCAGCCGATCGCCGACGGTGTCGGCTGGTGGCCGGGGTTCGGCAATGTGACCGCGTTCGAGACCGAGGGCGAGCTGGTGCTGTTCGACACGAGCAGCGCGTTCTCGGCGGCGAAATTGCACGAGGACGTACGGGCCTGGACACGGGCGCCATTGACCACGGCGTTCTACTCGCACGGGCACGTCGACCATGTCTTCGGGACGGGGCCGTTCGAAGAGTCGGGGCCTCGCGCCGCGATTTATGCCCATAAAGCGGTTGTTGACCGGTTCGAGCGTTATGTGTTGACAAATGGCTATAACTCGGTGATCAACCAGCGGCAGTTCCAGGCCGCCGGGCTCCAGTGGCCCACCGGCTACCGCCGTCCTGACGTGACCTACACCGACGCGCTGACCGTGCGGCGCGGCGGGCTCACGTTCGACCTCGTGCACGCCAAGGGCGAGACCGACGACGGGACCATCGGCTACGTGCGCGAGCACAAGCTGCTGTTGCCCGGCGACCTGTTCCTCTGGGTGACGCCCAATTGCGGCAACCCGCAGAAGGCGCAGCGCTATCCCCGCGAATGGGTGCACGCGTTGCACCGGATGGCCGCCATGGACGCCGAGATCATGCTCCCCGGCCACGGCGCCCCGAT
This sequence comes from Nonomuraea sp. NPDC003201, assembly GCF_053590415.1. Classification (NCBI taxonomy): domain Bacteria; kingdom Bacillati; phylum Actinomycetota; class Actinomycetes; order Streptosporangiales; family Streptosporangiaceae; genus Nonomuraea; species Nonomuraea sp. NPDC003201. Next base: position 2,331 of record NZ_JBSFTC010000525.1, on the reverse strand, counting down.
CTTCGGCCGCGACCGCATCCGGCAGGCGTTGCTGGAAACGGCCGAATGGCTGGAGTCGCTCATCACGCAGACCCTGGAACTCCTCAACGCGGGCGCCCGGCTCGACGAGATCGTCCACTCCGTGAAGGCGCCGGAGCATCTGGCCGACCGGCCCTATCTGCGGGCGCGTTACGACGAGCCGGAATTCGTCGTACGCAATCTGTGGCGCCTTTACGGCGGCTGGTACGACGGCAATCCGGCCCACCTGAAGCCCGCTCCCGAGGCGGTGCTGGCGAAATCGGTCGCGGAACTGGCGGGCGGGGCGCAGGCCCTCGCGGACGCGGCGCTCAAGGCCCTTTCCGAAGGCGATGAGCGGCTGGCCGGGCATCTGGCGGAAATGGCCGCCCTGGCGGCTCCGGACGACGCGGGAGTGCATCGCGTACGCGCGGAGGTCTTTTCCACCAGGGCGGCCGGCGAACTGTCCCTCATGGCGAAGGGCATTTTCGCCTGGGCCGCCGCCGAGTCCCGGAAGCGCTCGTAACGGCCGGCCTCCACTCCGGCGTCGGCGGGCGTTTCCTGGCGGCGGCGGCCATGGTCACGTCCCATCGCCCGGCCGTCGATCCCCATCGCCCAAGAGGCATGCCTGGCCGCACGGCGCGGGGTCAGGCGCGCTCGAAGGGGAGCACTTCCGTCAGGTGGAGGATCAAGGCCCCAGGGTTCCTGGTCTGCGTCATGATCCTGCCCGGCCCGGTGAACTCGAAGACCAGGCCCTCGCCCGACTTGAGCGATTGGACCGTCTTCCCTTCGACCGCCCGGCGCAGATTGCTCTTGACCGTCTCGTCGTAGGCGACCAGGTGCCCCGAGTCCACCACGACCTGCTGCCCGGCCGCCAGGTCGATCACGTCCATCGCGCCGTAGCAGCCGAGCACGACGACGCCATCGCCCTGCGCCTTGATGAGGAAGCCGCCCTCGCTGCCGATGAGGTTGGACATGCCGCCCCACTTGGTGGCGATCTCCACGCCGTCGCTGGACGCGATCCACGATCCCCTGGTCAGCAGGAGCGCGTTGCCGTTTCGTACCTCGGCGGCCTGGACATCGCCGGGGAGGTGATGCGCCACGTCCACCCAGCCGCCGCCTTCCGGAGCGGTGTAGCGCGTGGTGAACAGCGACTCCCCGCCCAGCGCCGAACGCGCCAGCCCACGCAGCAGACCACCCTCCACCTTGGCCCGGAGCTGGACCCCCGCGCTCGTCGCGTACATCGCGCCCGCCTCGACGCGCAGAGTCTCCCCGCCGTCCAGGTGACAGCGCGCGACCGCGAACGAACCAGGGTGACGGATCTCGGTCTTCATGTACCCCTCCATCCCGATCATCTTGTCCGGAGCGACTCTGCTGTACGGCTGTACACGATTCGTAGACGAGGCGTAAACGCGGCCAGGGTCTGGGGGCGCGGGGGGCGGAACGGTCATGTACCCCCGGGGGTATATTGGGCGCGGAGGTGGTCCGGGTGGAGATGGACGCGACCGTTCTGAGGGATGCGCTGACGCGGCTGAAGCGGGCCCACGGCCAGCTCGGCGGGGTGATCGCGATGATCGAGAACGCCGAGGACTGCGAGAAGGTGTTGACGCAGCTGGCGGCGGTGTCGAAGGCGTTGGACCGGGCCGGATTCAAGATTATCTCGACCGGGTTGCAGCAGTGCCAGGTGGCGCGCGAGCAGGGTGAGGAGCCGCCGATCAGCGTGGAGCGGCTGGAGAAGCTGTTCCTCGCTCTTTCGTGACTGTGTGATCGGGTGAGCCGGGGCACCCGTATGTTCGCTTGATACCCCCCGGGGTATTTGACGATCGAAAGGAGACAAGGACATGACGATCCAGGTCGAGGTGATCGAGACCTCCTCCCTGGGGGACCGCAGTTATCTCGCCCATGACGGGCAGGTCGCGGTGGTGGTCGATCCGCAGCGCGACATCGACCGCGTCCTCGCCCTGGCCGGTCGCCTGGGGGTGCGGATCACCCACGTGGTGGAGACCCATCTGCACAACGACTACGTCTCCGGCGGTCTGGCGCTGGCCCGGGTGAGCGGGGCGGCGTACCTGGTGGGCGGGGTCGAGGAGGTCGGCTTCGACCGCGTGCCGGTCGCCGGCGGAGATCGGATCGCCGTCTCCGAGCGGATGTGGCTGGACGTGGTGGGCACGCCGGGACACACCTTCCACCACCTGTCCTACGTGCTGGCCGGGCCGGGTGGGCCGGAGGGGGTGTTCACCGGAGGATCGCTGTTGTTCGGCGGCACCGGGCGTACCGACCTGCTGGGCGCCGAGCACGCCCGCACCCTGGCCCGCCACCAGCACGCCTCCGCGCGGC
>NZ_JBSFTC010000524.1:0-5178 GCF_053590415.1 Nonomuraea sp. NPDC003201 | reverse complement strand
AGGTGCGCAACGCGGCGCCCCGGCGGAGCGCCGACCCCGCGCTGACCGGCGCCGGCTCCGGGATGGGCCTGACCGGGCTCAACCGCCGGGTGACCCTGCTCGGCGGCACCTTCAGCGCGCGAGACGACGGCAAGGGAGGCTTCACGGTCACCGCCGGCATCCCCGCCCCCGCCGCACAGAACGCCGAGGATCATTCGGCGGGGCAGGTGGTGCCCGGCTTGGGCAGGGTCAGGTCGGTCAGATACGCGGTGGCGTGTCGGATCGGGCACTTCTTCTTCGTCAGGTACAGGGCGTGGCCGGGCCCTTCGTAGGCGACAGCCACCGATCCTGGGATCATCCCGGTGAAGCTCTCGGTCCACGGGTAGTCGACCCACGTACTGCCGATTCCCAGGAACGGCGGCAGGCCGCGGGCCGGCAGCGGGCGGGACGGGTTGGCGACCTTCAGCGGCCAGCCCGCGCATGCCAGCGCGTCCATCCCGGCTCCTCCGCCGAAGTTCGGCGAGATCTTCAGCGACTGACGACTGAACTTCCGCAGCTGCGCGTAGCCGGTGTAGCCCCGCTCGTCCCCGCAGCTCATCGCCATGACCCCGGGCAGGACCCACGTTCGCGTGTTGCCGAGGACGAAGTCGGCGAATCCGGAACCGTCCCCCCGCCTGGCCTTGGCGACCGCCTCGGCGAAGGCCAGCCAGCCTGAGTTGTCCGGCCCCGGGTCGCCCATGAAGCCAAGAGCTCTCAGGTGCCATCCGGTGAGCTTGCCCTTGCCGAACTGGGAGGACGTGACCGGGATCGGGTTGCGGTCGGCATCCTGGGTGAGCTTGCGCCAGACCGCCGCGGCGTCCTGACCGTGCAGGGCGCAGGCAGGGGTGGCCGCACACCAGGTGGTGAACTTGGTGAACACTCGTTCCCGGAGGGGGTAGGTCCGCAGTTGCTGGTCCGGCCATCCGAGGACCTGATTGATCACCCCGTCGAGATACATGGCGCGGATGCGGTGCGGGAACAGGCGGGCATAAGCACCGGCGGCCACTCCTCCGTAGGAGGTGGCCATGAAGCTCAGCCGTTCCTCGCCCAGGGCCGCGCGAACCGCTTCCATGTCCCTGGCGACCGACAGGGAGTCCATGTGGGCGAACAGACCGGTCTTGTCCGCTCTCTGGCAGGCTTCGAAGGCCTTGGTCATCGCCGTGGCCTGCGTCGTGTACTCCTTGCGGTTGCGGGGGTCGGACAGTGACGTCGCCGGTTGCATGCAGGAGGGCGGCACCTGATCGAGCCACACCCTGGTGCGGGGTTTGTAGGCGACGATGTCGAACCTGCGGCCCAGTTCGGTGAGGTCGGCCGCGGCGCGCTTCAGGTCCTCGATCCCGTTGGCGCCGGGACCGCCGGGGATGCCCAGGACGCTGCCGACGCGGCGCGCAGGTTCGGTGGCCGGTAGCCTGGCCAGGTCCAGTTTGATCTTCGTTCCGTCCGGTTCTGCCCAGTCGACGGGCACCTCGATCTCGGCGCACTGCATGCCCGCGAGTTCGCCCTGGCCTGCGCAGTCCCGCCAGGTCGGCTGCGCGTCCCGGGCGGCGGACGCCGCCGGGGACGTTCCCGCGAGTGTCGCCACCGTCACACCGATGACCAGCCAAGTGGTCCTGCCACGCCGGTGTCGCTGCTTGGTCTCCATCATGATGATCACTCTGCCGACGCCGGATGACGGGCCACCACCGGGACATCCTCCGTGCTGGCTTCGGGATGTCCCCCACGAGCTGTCCGTCAGGTTGTACGGCGTACGGTCGTGATCAATGTCATCGGGCGAGGAGGAACGTGGGCAGGCAGGCAGAGGACGACGGCTTCGGCCCGTGGCGCGCGCTGATTGCCGCTCCCGCGCAGGCACGGGCGCGGCGCGAGCTCGCCTATGCGCTGATGATGCCGTTGATGGCCGGAATCGGCCTGGCCCATGTCGTCATCGTGTGGGTGAGCGTCCTCATGACGGCCAATCTCGTCGGAGTGCCGATGCTGGCCCTGAGCGTGCGGGCGGCCAGAGGACTGGGCGCGGCCAACCGGCGGCTGGCGCGGGTGCTGGCCGGTGTGCGGGTGTCCGATCCTGCCCCGTTCCGCTCCGCGCCTGGCTGGCTGAACTGGCTCGGCGCGGCGCTCGGCGACGTGACGGGATGGCGCGCCGTCCTCCATGGGCTGATCCGGCTCCCGGCGGCCGTCGCCGCCTTCGCCGCCGCTGCCGGGTTGTGGGGAGGCGGCCTGCTCCTGCTCGGCTGCCCCCTGTGGTGGCGGTCCTTCGCCTTGCCCCACCTGTCTCCCGGTAGCTGGCCGGGTGCGCTGCTGATGGGCGCGGCAGGACTGGCGCTGTTGCTGCTCGCCCCATGGGGCGTCCGCCTCGTACTGGCCCCCGAACGCGTGATCGCCCGGACCCTGCTCGGGCCGGCGCCGCGCGACACGCGGATCCGCCGGCTGGAGCAGGCGCGGGCGTCGGCCGTGGACGACGCGGTCGCCAGACTCCGCCAGATCGAGCGGGACCTGCACGACGGGACCGCGGCACGGTTGGTGACGCTGGCCCTGAGCCTGGGCATGGCCCAGGAGGAACTCGAGCATGCCGGCGATCCTGACCGGCTGGAGCGTGCCCGTACTCTCGTCGACGGCGCTCACCGCACCGCCAAGGAGACGGTGGCCGAGCTGCGTGACCTGATCCACGGCATCCACCCGCCCGCGCTCGACAAAGGGCTGGAGACCGCCCTGGCCACGCTCACCGCACGGAGCCCGGTTCCGGTCCGGCTGGAAGTCGATCTGCCCGAGCGGCCGGCTCCGGCCGTCGAGGCCATCGCCTACTTCTGCACGGCGGAACTGCTCGCCAACGTGGCCAAGCACAGCGGCGCCGGACATGCCACGGTGGACGTCCGGGCGAGAGGTGGCCTGCTGACCCTGCTCGTCCGCGACGACGGCGTCGGCGGCGCGGCGATGGACACCGGATCCGGCCTGCGTGGCCTGGCCGCCCGGGTCGGGACGTTGGACGGTACGATCGGCATCCGCAGCCCGGCAGGAGGGCCTACGGTGATCACCGTCGAACTTCCCCTGCACCTTTGAACGCAGAGCCGAACGCACAGCCGAACGGACAGCCGAACGGACAGCGCATGCGCATCGTGATCGCCGAAGACGCCGTGATGCTCCGGGAGGGCCTGTGCATGCTGCTCACCTCCCGCGGCCAGGAGGTGGTCGCCGCCGTGGGCGACGGCGAGTCGCTCCGGGCGGCCGTGGCGGAGCACGGTCCCGACATCGCCGTGGTCGACGTGCGCATGCCGCCTTCGCACACCGACGAGGGCCTGCGGGCCGCGATCCGGATCCGCCGTGATCATCCGGGTACGGGCGTGTTGATGTTCTCCCAGTACATCGAGACGCGTTACGCCGCCCGGCTCCTCGCCGGGGGCGCCCACGGGGTGGGATACCTGTTGAAGGAGCGCGTCGCCGACGTCAAAGACTTCCTGACCGCGCTCGACCGGATCGCGGCCGGGGAGACCGTCCTGGATCCGGAGGTCGTCACCCAGATCATGGGCGCCAGCCACCGCACGGAGGCCCTCGGCGCCCTCACCCCAAGGGAACGCGAGGTGCTGGCGATGATGGCGGAGGGGCGTTCCAACAACGCCATCGCCAACGCGCTGTTCCTGTCGTACGGCTCGGTGGAGAAGCACGTGACCCAGATCTTCACCAAGCTCGGCCTGTCTCCGTCGGACAACGACCATCGCCGGGTACTCGCCGTCCTCCGCTACCTGCAGGCCTGGCCGTCCTGACCGCCGCTGTCGCGGCGCGACAGCGGCCCGAGAGCAGGTCATGCCAGCCAGTCGCCGCCGGTCCGGAGCCAGGACCCTCCCAGGAGCGCTGAGCACAGCGCGTCGGCTCTGTCCCGGCCGACCAGCCCGACACAGACGTCGTGGAGCGGCCGGGCGAGGTAGCGGAGCTCGTGGCGGCACGATTGCACCCACCGCTCCATGATCGCGTTCATCCGCGGCATCCGGATGCCGGTGAGCACGGTCTGGATGCAGTTCACGGCCGGGTGCGCGGTGGTGCCAAGTACGCGGATGCGTCTGGTTGCGTGCTCGATGACGGCCAGGATGTACTGACGCCGCCCACCAAGGGTGACCGTCTCGATGAAGTCGCATGCCAGTAGAGCTTCGGCTTGGGAGCGCAGGAAGCCGGCCCATGTGGTGGACGCCCGATCGGCTGCCGGATCAATGCCTTCCCGCTTGAGGATCTCCCAGACCGTGGACGGAGCGATCGTGATGCCGAGCGTGGTGAGCTCTCCGTGGACCCGCCGGTAGCCCCAGGACGGGTTCTCCCGGACCAGGCGCAGGACAAGGGTGCGGATGGAACGGGCGGTTGGCCGGCGCCCGCGCCGTTTCGGCGCGCAGGCACGAGCATGGCGCCGTTTCACGAGATCGCGGTGCCGGCGCACGACAGTATCGGGCCGGATGAGAAGCCGCAGGCGGCGCAGGACGTCGCGGGGCAGCGGCGTCAGGAGGACGGCGAGGAAGGCCCGGTCCTCCGGGGCGAACCTCAACGGCCGATGCCGCGCGCGCCTCGCTGTCGTGGGGCTGCCCGGCGTTTCGGGCGCGGCCGGTCCTGATGCCCCCGGGTGTGGCCGGGGGCCGAAAGCGGTCAGTGGTGCTGGCGGAGTTCTTCGTTGATGCGCAGCGCCTCGGCGAGCTGGTCTTCCAAGATGATGATGCGGCAGGCCGCTTCCAGCTGGGTGCCGGCGTCGACGAGTTCGCGGGCGCGGGCGGCCAGGCGCAGCTGGTAGCGGGAGAAGCGGCGGTGCCCACCCTCGCTGCGTAGCGGCTCGATCAGCTTGGCGGCGCCGAGGCTGCGCAGGAACGCCGGGGTGACACCGAGGATCTCGGCGGCCCGGCCCATGCTGTAGGCGGGATAGTCCTCGTCATCGAGCCGCTGCCCGAGACTGCCGGCCGCTTCGACCGCCTGGACCGGGTGATCGGCTGGGTGAGCGCCGGTGGGGCGGGGCCGCTCCTGCCTGGAGGCGGTGACCGCTGCCTGAGGTGTTTGATCCATTCAACCTTCCCGAATGCGAACAGGGGCCCCGGCGCCCAGATGGGCCGGGGGCCCGAGGGTTTAAAACAAAGACCCGCCCCGCCTGCGGGCTGCAGGGGGGGGTCTCTTATACATCACCAACCCCCCCCTTCC
>NZ_JBSFTC010000523.1:0-5191 GCF_053590415.1 Nonomuraea sp. NPDC003201 | reverse complement strand
GTCCCGTCGAGCCCTCGGTCCCGCCACCGAGGCGACCGCGCGGACCGCGGGGTCGGCGGCGGCCGTCATCAACGCCGCGAACCCGCCCATGCTGTGCCCCACCACGGCCAGCCGCGCCGGATCCAGCCGGGGGTCCAGGCGTACCGACTCCACCACGCGGGCCGCGTCCTCCAGCACGTGGTGCCACGACCAGGTCCCGCCGACGCCCCACGACCCCCGGTAGTGGAAGACCAGCGCCGCGTAGCCGGCCCGGCGCAGCGCCTGGGCCAGGTCGAAGTTGCGCTCGTTGCCCGGGAATCCGTGCAGCAGCACCACGATCGGATGGGGTCCGGGCCCGGCCGGGAGGTGCAGGACGCCGAGCAGCCGGTGGCCGCCGCTCTCGAACGTGACCGCGGGCGTGCTGGCCGGCGGCACGAGGGTGGCGGGAGGGTTGTACACGTCGGTCACGCGGATCTCCGTACGTCATCGAACCGGTCGTTTCGATGCGAAACTTAGCAGAGACTTGGAACCGGCCGGTACCATCTGACGCATGCCCGTACCCAAAGGCGCTTCCCTCGACCCCGTCCAGACCCGGGCGACCATCCTGCGCGCCGCCACCGGCCTGCTGTACGAGCGCGGCCTCGACGGCATCGGCGTGGCCGAGCTGTGCGCGACCGTCGGCGCGTCCAAGGAGACCCTCTACCGGCACTTCGGCTCCAAGGACGGGCTGGTCGAGGCGGTGCTCGAGGCCCGCAGCGACCATGTCGTACGCTGGCTGCGCGAGGCCGCGGAGGCGGCCGGCGACGACCCGGCCGCTCAGCTCGCCGCGGTCTTCGACGCGCTCGCCGGCTGGTACGCCGAGCCCGCCTTCCGCGGCTGCGCGATCGTCAACGCGTCCGCCCAGTGGCACGACGGCGTCCCGCGCACCGTCGCCGCCCGGCATCTCGACCGCCACCTCGACCTGCTGACCGGCATCGCCCGCCGGGCCGGGGCCCGGCAGCCGGAGGTCCTGGGCAGGCAGCTGCTGATGCTGGTGGAGGGCGCCACCGTGCTGGCCGACCACCACGGCGAGCGCGACGCCGCCGCCACGGCCAAGCAGGCGGCCCTCGCCCTGCTGCGAGGGCAGGGCGAGGGCGGTTCCTGAAAGCCGTCAGCGCGGCGGCGGGAGGGTGTGGAGGTTGCGCGGCGTGACCGAGCGGGCCAGCCGGTACGCGGCCTCCGCGTTCACGAGCCCGGACCCGGTCGGCCCGTCGTAACCGTCGGTGGCCACCTCGCCCATCGCGCTCTTGCCGTCGACCACGTCCCGCGCCGACGCCTTGAGCACGGCCTTGACCAGGCTCGGCGACAGCCCCGGCTGCGCCTGCTTGAGCAGCGCGCACACCCCCGCGATCTGCGGTGAGGCCGCGCTGGTGCCGCTGATCACGGCCCAGCCGTCGTCCTTGCCCGTGCCGTCCTTGTTCGGGTAGCCGGGTCCGGCCAGGCTCGTGTCGATCTCGTCGCCCGGCTCGACGGGCAGCATGATGTAGATGGCCCGCGGCTGCTTGCCGACCAGGCCGCACACGTCGGGCACGTGCCGCCCGGCGTAGATGAGGCTGTCGAAGCTGCTGGCGTAGTCGGAGGCCTCCATCCTGAACTCGCCGTTGGCCATCGTCTCGTCCACGAAGACGCCGCCGACCGCGATGACGTCCGGCATCATCGCCGGGAAGGCGACGTGGCCGTTGCCCGCCGAGAAGCAGACGACGATGCCGCGCTCGCGTACCGCCTCGATGACCGCCAGCTCCAGCGGGCGCAGCGCGTTCGGCAGGGAGGTGACGCCGGGCAGGTGGAAGCCCCAGCTGTTGGTCATGACCGCCGGCGACAGGTCGGAGGCCGCCTTGAAGGCGAGCGTGGGGTTGGCCCCCATCTTGACGCCGACGAAGTCGATGTCGCGGGCGCTGGCGAAGATGTTCGCGGCCTCGGCGGTGCCGTGACCGTACTCGTCGTGCTGCACCGCGGTGGCGTCGGGAGCGAGCGTGGCGTTGTAGTTGTAGCCGTGGTGGTCGTAGAAGGGGTGCCGGTAGAAGCCCGTGTCGGGCATCGCGACCAGCACGCCGCGGCCCGTCACCCCGCGGTCGTGCACCTGGTGCGCGCGCAGGAGGAGCGCCACGTCGTCGGGCACCCGCAGGTGGTGGTAGCCGACGCGGGGCGGGATGGGGGAGGGCGCGAAGAAGCGCGGCGGGGCCTGCGGGTAGGCCCGCTCGATGTACGGCTCCAGGTCCGGCGGGATCGAGAACGGCTCGCCGCTCACGTGCGAGAGATAGGACACCTGGGCGCCGGTCGCGGAGGTCACGTCCGGCGGCCGCCCTGTCAGCTCGGCCTGGCGCACCTCGACGTGGGTGCCGAACGTGCTCTCCCACAGCGACCGCGGTCCCTCGCCGCTGATGGAGTACGTGCCGACGTGCCGTACCGTGAAGCCCTTGGCCTGCAGCGCGTTCGCGGTGCGCTCGGCGAGGCCGGGGGCCGGCTTGAGCTGGTCGAGGCTCGCGGTCTGCGCCGCCGAGGATTCGGCGAACATCGAGGCGCCGCTCTCCGGCCGCAGGGCCGCTTCGAAGTAGACGGTGTCCTCACGTCGCTCGGTCATCGTGGTCATGTCGCTCCTTTGCGAGATGAGACCGGTGGACGGGTCGTCAGAGGGCGTGGAAGTCGGGCGGCTCCGCCCGGTGCACGGCGACCACGTCTCCGCTCAGCTCGGCGGGCACCGCCGGCTGAGGCAGGCCGAACACCCGCTCCCACACGTCCCTGGGCGCGCTGACGCTGATCGTCGTCCCGATGTGGAGCACCTTGAGGCCGAGCCGCGCCAGCGCGGCAGCCGCCTGGCGCTGCCGGCCGGGCGCCGCTTGGACCTCGGCCGAGACGATGTCACCCTCAGCGGCCATGCCCTCAGGCTCCGCCCGCGGGGCACGCCGCGACACAGGGGCCGGCCCAGGGATTACCCTGGGGTTGCGACCCTCAGCGGCCGGTCCACTTGATCTCGTACGCCTTGAGCGCGTACTCCTTGCCGTCCACGGTCGTGGTCACGTCGGAGTCCGCGGTGTTGACCAGCAGCAGCTGCTGCGGCTGCGCCAGCACCCTGACCTTGGCGTCCGACGAGGTGACCTGGTCCAGCTCGGCCCCGGCGGGGAACCACTTGACGAAGTTCGCCAGCAGCCGGCCGGTGTCCGTCTCGGCGCCGCTGCGCGTGTCCCACAGGCACGGCCGGCAGTCGCGGTCCTTGGCCTGCGGGTTCCAGTACAGGGCCGTGGCGGCGCCGCTCCGCGCGAACTCGATCATCGAGGCGGCCTGCACCGCGAGCCGCTTGTTCTCGGGCCAGGTGGTGCCGTCCTCGGGCACGAAGTACCACTCCGACCACCAGACCGGCAGGTCGCCGACCTTGTCCCGCAGCCACTTGGTGACCGCGCCGAACTTCGCCAGCGCCCCGAACTCGTCGGGCAGCAGCTCGTGCGCGTCCGTGGGCGAGGCGCCGTCGACCACGACGAAGTCGGCGCCCTTCTTGTTCTCGAACCAGTAGTTGAAGGCGTCCAGGACGTTCTGGTTGACGACCCCCCAGTCGCCGCGCAGCTCGGAGTCGCCGCGCTCGTTGCTGTCGAAGCCGAGGTACGGGCCGCCGACCTTGGCGTCGGGCCGGGCCTGCTTCACCGCGGCGTACACCTTGTTGTACAGCTCGGTGTAGCCCTTGTAGTCCGCGGGCTTGGAGTGGTCGCGCCAGAAGCCCTTGAACTCGTTCCAGACCATGAAGTACTTGACGTCCTTGTACCGCGTGGCCACGGCCGCCGTCAGCTTGGCGAAGTCGTCGAAGTGCTCGGGGTAGGGGGCGTCCTCCAGGTGCTCCCTCCAGGCCGACTCCTCGGTGGGGCCCTGGGGGCCGCCCTTCATCCAGTCGGGGGCGCAGCAGAGCGTCAGGACGGGGACGCCGCCGGACTCCCTCATCAGGTTGATCCGGCTGTCGAGATCCTCCCAGAAGTACTGCCCCGGGTAGGGCTCGGGGTTGAGCGCCCCGAACCCCATGATGTGCTGGTTCTGCACCATCGGGGTCTGCGAGAGCCGTCCGGCGACGTCGCGTTCGAACTCGGGGGTGATGTTGTTGGCGCTGACACCCGTATGGGTGAAGCCCCAGCGCGGCCAGCCGTCGTCCACCTTCGGCGGCGCCTCTGGCGCCGGCTGGGACGTGGCGGGAGCCTGCTGCTGCTCCTCCTGCTGGGCGCCCGTGGTCCCCTGCTCCGCGGGCCCGGCGGTGGAACAGCCGGTCATGGCCAGTGCCATCACGGCCGCTAAGACGCTCGCTCTGCCGAGCCTCCGCAAGATCGATCCCCCGCTAGTCGATGCCACCCGGTTCTCACCTGATCCTCGCCACTGATATACCGTCTGTAGCGTTCCATGGGTGGCCAAAAAGGGGCACATCGGGAGCGGGGTTCACAGCTAATCGTTATCCACGAAGAGACCGGCGTGGTCCCGCGCCCACTCGGCGAACGTCCGCGCGGGGCGGCCGAGGATCTTCGTCACCTCCTCCGTCACGGGATGGGGCCGGGAGCCGCCCCTGGCGTACCTGTCCATGAGGGCCCGTACGAACGGACCCGGCAGGCCGTTCCCGACCATGGCCCGCTCGGCCGCCTCCGGCGGGATCTCCTGGAAGCGCAGCGGCCGGCCGATCGCCTCGCCGATGACCCGCACCATCTCCTCGTGGGTCAGCGACCGCGGGCCGGTCAGCTCGACCCGGCGTCCGGCCAGGTCGCCGGTGAGCAGCGCGCGGGCGGCCACCTCGACCAGGTCCCGGTCGTCGAGCGGCGCCTCCTGGAAGGACGCGTGCACGTACCGGACGGTGTCGCCGGCGCGGATCTGGGCGCCCCAGGAGTTGACCGCGTTGGACGCGAACGATCCGGCCCGCAGGCTGGTCCAGCTCAGACCGCTGCCGGCGGCGGCGGCCTCGGCCTCCTTGTTCCGGTCGCCGCGGTAGCGGGAGGGCTGCTGGTCGAGCGGGTCGTCGATGTTCATCGCCGACAGGGCGGCCACGCGCGTCGCGCCGCGCTCCTTGGCCAGGGCGAGCAGCTCGCCGGCCGCGTCGCCGATGGCGCGCGAGTGCAGGAAGACGGCGGTGACGCCGTCCAGGTGCCGCGCCAGCGTGCCCGGCCTGGCCGGGTCGCCCTCGACGACCTGCGCCCCGGCCGGGAGCCGCGCC
>NZ_JBSFTC010000522.1:0-5197 GCF_053590415.1 Nonomuraea sp. NPDC003201 | reverse complement strand
GGCCCCCGCGGAGGCGGCCAGCGCCCGCCCGGCCGCCGCGCGTACCGCGTCGGCGACCAGCGGCCCGGCGTCGTCGGCCAGCACGACGGCGTCCAGCCGCACCCTTATGGGGACTTCCACGACGGTACGCATTACAACGATCGCAATCCTTGCGTGAGACGGCGGAGGGTGTGCTCGGCGATGGCGTCCGCGTCGACCGGCTCCTGGCCGCCGCGTACCTCGATCTCGACGGGGAAGACATACCGGATCTCCGTCGCGTCCTCGGCGGCGACAATCTGGGCCGCCGAGCCGGGCGCGGGGATGATCAGCTCCTGTTCGTGGACGACGGCGAGGCCGGTCCGCTGGACCCGTTCGATCATCTCGGGACCGTGACCGCGTCGGTGGCGCCCAGCGGGGTCGCGCCCGCCTTCAGCGAGAAGCCGGAGAACGTGGCGGACGGTACACCGGACACGGTGGCGGTGGACGGGGTGGCGGAGGTGATGACACAGTCCTCCATCACCACCGAGGCGAATGCCCAGTCCTGCCGCTCGTCACCGGCCTCTTGCAAAAGGATCTTGAACCGGGTGCCGGCCAGGGCCAGCATGGTGAGCTGCGCCGCCGCCGGGCCGGCCGCGTCCACGGTGAGCGAGAACGACAGGGTCTGCGGGCTGTAGATCACGCCGATGTGGCTCGCCTCGCACGAGTGTTGCGCCTCGGCGTTCAGCGAGAACGACGGGGTGAACGACCTGAGCGGCGTGATGAGCACGTCGCCGTTGCCGTCGTTGTAGGAGACAGCGAGGTGCGATTTCCAGTCGGGCATGGCGGTCCCTTCGTCAGAACTTCGGGGCGAGTGTCACGAGCAGGCGGTGCACGGCCGGGCCGTAGGTGATCGAGACCAGCACGTCCACCCTGCGGTTGGCGCGGGCCTTGGCGATCTCGCCGGTCTCGGTGGCAGAGCGGGCGGCCTCGGGGACCGACAACATGTCGAGCACCGGGATGCTGATGCTGTAGGCGTCGATGACGGCACGCAGCTGCAGCGGGCCGAGTATCGACTCGAAACGGCTCTTCAGCTGGATCAAGCCTGCCCTGGTGATGCGCGCGTCGCCGATCGCGCCCACCAAGCCCGCCTTCAGGCGGAAGTCGATGTCGTCGAGTGTCCGTACCGTGTCCACGAACAGCTGGTCGTCGTCGGAGGTGAAGCAGCGGCCCTCGGCGAGATGCAGGCCGCTGCCGGAGATCAGCACCGGATCGATCAGCGGGATGACGCCGCCTTCCGACAGGCCCTTGATCTCGCTCGGGCCGTACTGCGAGGCCAGCGGGATGCTCACGCCGCGGACACGTTTGAGCACGGCCGAGATGTGCGGCGGGTACCCGGCGATCGCGCCCATAGCGGCGGCGGCCGCGTCACCGGTGGCGCCTCTCGCGGCGATGAGCACCATCCGGCTGCTATCGCTGCGCAGTGGCTGCACGGTGGTGAGGACGTCGGCCACGTACGTCGGCGACTTGGCGGTGCCCGGGTCGATCATGGCCACGCCGAGCCGGCGCTGGCCGTTCAGCAGCATGCCCTCGACGTGCGCCTTCAGCGCGTGAAGCCCGGTGGCGGCGGTGCCGCCCGCGGCCGCGGCCCCGACGCTCGTCTCCTCGGCCAGCGCGACGAACGTCACGTCGTCGGCGGGCTCCAGCGACGCCAGCGCCGCGGCGTAGTCGTTGCCCTGCACCGTCACCCCGTACACCTTGGACGCCTTGGGAGACTGGCCCATCGCGGCCCGCAGGGACCGGTAGAGCGGCGTCTCCCCCACCACGCCGTTGGTGACCTTGGCGAACAGGTCGGCGGCGGCGGCCAGGGTGTCCACCACGTGGGGCTCGTTCGGCTTGGCCGAGCCGCCCGCCGCCCCTGCGGCGGTCTTGCCGACCACGGCGACGACGCTCGGCGACCGCTCGGCGACCGGAGTCAGGCCCGAGGTGTCGATCGTGACCTCGATGAACGGAAACGCTGCGGCCACTGGCATGAGGATCCTTCTTTCGCTCACGGAGAGATGGCTAGGGCGATGGCCTCGCCGCGCAGCCATGCGGCGGCGGCGGCGCGGCGGGCGGCCCTGCGCTGGGCAGCGGTCATGCCGCTGGTCGCGCCCGGCCAGTCGTCGTCGTCGAAGACGGCGGCGGGCAGCACCCAGATCGCGACGACCGGCGTGCGCCGGGGCAGTGTGACGGGCGCGGCGCGCTCGGTTCCCGCGGCGATGAGCCGTTCGCGCACGAATCGGGTCTCGGCCAGCAGCCCGGTCAACGAGAAACCGGTGTCGCGGGCCAGGAAGACGGCGGTGACGGGCAGCGTGATCGGAGCGGCGGCTGGTGCCGCCGCCGCCGAGAACGACACCCGGACCCCACCCAGCGCGCCGCCCGTCAGCCGCTCGGCCACGTTGCGGCCGGCGAGCAACGCGTCCAACCGCGCGTCGGTGACGACCTCCGGCTGATCCGGCTCCAGGCGCTCCCTCAGCCGGGTACGCCGCTCCGCCTCGAGCACCGCGGGGTCGGCGGGCAGCGCGCCCAGGTCGGCCACGATGTCGGCGTCGATCGCGCCGAGCGCGGGCCAGGCGGCGTCCACCCGCTGGATGACCGGGTCGAGGCGGGTGGTCCTGGCCACGACCGCCCCCCGCCACAGCGCCGCCACTGCGGGCCCGCCACCGCTCAGGCCCGAAATGCGCACGCTGGCCTCGGTCCGCTCGCCGGACACCGGCTTGTGCAGGTAGCCGTCGAGCGTCGCCGGCGCGGTGACCGCGGGGCCGAGGGTGAACTCCTCGAAGAGCGGGGTGTACGGCGCCCGCGCGTCGATGTCGTACGAGGCGGCGACAACCGCCTCCAAGGCCGGCTCGTCCAGCAGCGCCGTACGCGCGGCCGGATCCGCGAGGGTGAGGAGGACCTTGTCGACGACGTTCATCGGGCACCGCGGATCACTTCGGCCAGCCGCTCGGCGGACAACTCCCCCAGGGACTCGCGATGGGGACGCATCTCGCAAAGCGTCGCGATGCGCCCGTCGCCGGAGATGGCGATCGCCCTCGCGGCGCACCGCTCCTTGAGGAAGGCGTCGGCCTCGTCCCCGCCGCTGATCAGCACGTCGGGGTCGAGATAGAGCGCCCGCCGCAGGTCGCCGCTGGGCAGTACGGCGATGACGTCCATCCCGGGGTCCTCCTCGATCACCGTTCGCACGATCTCTCGCAACATCGTCGGCATCCCTAACAGGACGATGTGGATCCGCGTGGACTCAGGCTCCATCCCGCAAATCTTCGGCTCGCCGCACCGGCCGGTAAATGGATCCATGGGTCTAAAAGGGATCTAGTTCCACGGGTATCAGAAGGCGGCGGCCCCGCTCCCTCCATCACGGAGGGGAAATCAGATGATCACTGTCTGCATTCTCGCGAGCGTGCGCCTCTATCGCGAGGGGCTGCGGAATTTCCTCATGCGCAACCCGCTGATCTCCGTGGTCGGCGTCGGCTCGTGCCCCGAGGAGCTGTCCGCGGTGCGACCGGACGTGCTCCTGCTCGACCTCGGGGTCACCGGGAGGTGGGCCACGGTCAGAGAGCTACGGGTGGCGATGCCGGGCACGAAGGTGGTCGGACTGGGCGTGTCCGGGACCGCCGACAGCGTCATCGCTTGCGCGGAGGCCGGTTTGTCGGCCTATCTCAACGCGGACGGGACACTGGAGGAGCTCGTGGCGGTCATCGAGCGCACGATGCGCGGGGAGATCCTGTGCCCGCCCGACGTCACGGCGAGGCTCTTCGCCCGGCTCGGCGGCCAGGACCGGGCGTCCCCGCTGGTGGGCCGACTCACCCGGCGTGAACGGGAAATCGTGCAACTGATCGAGCAGGGGCTGTCGAACAAGGAGATCGCTCGTACGCTGAGCATCGCGTTGTCGACCGTGAAGAACCACATTCACAGCCTGCTGCGCAAACTTGAGGTGAAGCGCCGTACCGACGCGGTGGCGGCGGTGCGGCCGCGCTCGCTGACAATATGAACGCCCTCCGCTCCGGTCTCGCAAGCCGGACTCCGCTTGATCAGCTGTCCTCGCCGTCGAAGCGGCCCGCCGACGCCGTTGACGCCCGACCCGGAACAGCGAGCTTGCCGCAACTTGAGCAGGGTGATACGACCGCGGTCGTCGAGCGGCCCTTTGCCGTGGATGCGCAGGTCCAGGTCTTTTCACGTACGTCCGCAGACGCCGCCAGGCTCGGCGTCCACCCGCTGAACCCTGTGGGTGCCGAAACCGTGCCCCAGGGCCTGATCTGGGATTTCGCACTACCAGACGGTTCGGTTGCAGCAAGCTCGTGGGATGGCTCTGCGACCGCTGTACTTGATCGTCTTGAGGGTGTTCGGCTGGATCGTGTTGCTCACCCGTTCACAGGCGTCCAAGGATATGGAGATCCTCATCCTGCGTCACCAACTCTCAGTCCTGCGCCGCCAGGTCGGCGCACCCCGCCCGTCATGGGCAGACCGGGGGATCCTGTACGCGCTTGCCCGGCTATTGCCGCGACGTGGCCGGCACCGGTTGTTCGTGACGCCGCAGACGGTTTACGCTGGCACGCCGACCTGGTGAAGCGACGGTAGACCTACCCAGGCCGCCCGCCGGGACGACCACCGATTCGTCCCACGATTCGAGCCCTGGTCCTGCAGAGGGCCGGCGAGAATCCGAGCTGGGTTACAGCCGCATCGCCAGGGAGGTCGCCGGACTGGGCCGCAGGGTCTCCCCCGCCACCGTGCGGGCGATCTTAAGGAAGGCCGGAATCGATCCCGCGCCCCGGCGCGGCGACCAGATATGGGCGCCGTTCCTGAAGGCCCAGGCATCCGGGATACTGGCCGCTGATTTCTTCCACGTCGAGACGATCACGTTCGCCCGCCTGTACTGCTTCGCCATAGTCGAGCATGCCTCCCGCCGTGTTCACGTGCTAGGTGTCACGGCGAACCCGGTGGCCCGCTGGCGCAGCCGGTTCCTTGCCCGCCGGCTGGACGGGCTGAGCGATGAGCCACGGCCGCGGGTGCCGCGTACCATCACCGATGCTCAGGTGGAGGAGGTGGCGGTGCGCACCCTGGAAGAGGCGGCCGGCCGGGGCCACGCACTGGTCCAAGCGTGAGCTGTGCGCCTGCCGATAATTACATCCGCCCAGGTCATAACCCTGCAAAGGCTTCGCGTGGCGGCGCGAGCTCCGGCCACCCAGGAGACGGAACCAAG
>NZ_JBSFTC010000521.1:0-5209 GCF_053590415.1 Nonomuraea sp. NPDC003201 | reverse complement strand
GCGGCCGCCAGCAGGGGCGCCGTGCCGGCGATGGCCTCGACGCAGCCGCGCCCGCCGCAGTGGCACTCGGGTTCGTCACCCCCGACGGGGATGTGGCCGATCTCCCCGGCCACCCCGTGCGCGCCGGCCACCACCCGGTCGTTGACCACCAGCCCGCACCCTATCCCCACCCCCACCGTGACCAGGGCGAACGACGACGTGCCCACCCCGTCGCCGAACCACTGCTCGGCCACGGTGAGCGACTTGACGTCGTTGTCGATCGTGACGAGCAGGCCCGTGGCCTCGGCCGCCAGCCGCGCCAGCGGCACCTGGTGCCACTGCAGGAAAGGGGAGTAACGCACCACCCCATGGGCCTTGTCGACGTCGCCCGACACGGCCAGGCCCAGCGCGTGGCAGCGTTCGCCGTAGGCCGGGTCGGTGGCCAGCAGCTCGGCGACCAGCTCGGCCAGCGCCGAGACCACACCCTCGGCAGACGTCGTGGCCAGCGGGCGGTGCGCCGAGACCAGCGGCTGCGCGCGCAGGTCGGTGACCACGCCGATGAGCTCCTCGTGGGTGATCTTCACCCCGCAGAAGAACTCCCGCTCCGGCCTGATGGAGAGCGGGCTGGCCGGGCGGCCCGCACCCGGCGCCGTACGCTCGGTGGCCTCCAGCTCCTCCAGGTAGCCCGCCTCGATGAACGGCCGGGCGGCCTTGGTGACGGCGGCGGATGACAGCCCGCTCCGCTTGGCGATCTCCACCCGGGAGACCGGCCCCTGCGTCAGCACCATCGTGAACACGGTGGCCGCCGCGGGGGTGGAGGTGAGCCGAGGGTGCATGAGTGCGATAGTAGCAGTAATTAACTTCGTCAAGAATTGAATTCGAGCGGGGTCGTGCCTAGGCTCCGTGGCATGCGATCGGTGACTTTCGACGCCTCCAGCCGCAGGTGGCTGCTGCGTACCCCGGGCACGAGCTACGTCGTCGCCCTCGCGGACGACGACGCCCCCCGCTGCCTGCACTGGGGCCCCGCGCTGACCGCCGAGCAGGCCGCCAGCCTCCCCACCCCCGCCGCGTCCGGGGCCAGCAGCTTCGACAGCACGGCGGGCGAGGAAGAGCTGGTCTCCGAGGTGGGGGCGCGGTTCGAGACGCCGTCGCTGCAGGTCGTCCTCCCGGGCGGCGACCGGGGGATCGAGTGGCGGCACGACGGCCACGACATCGACGGGGGCCACCTCACGCTGCGCTTCTCCGACCGCCGCCATCCGTTCCTGGTCGAGCTGCACTACCGGGTGCACGAGGACAGCGACGTGATCGAGCGCTGGACCGTGCTGCGGCCACGGGTGCCGGTGACCGTGCTGCGGTGCGACTCGGCGGCCTGGAGCGTTCCGGCGCTGGAGGGCTACCGGCTCAGCCATGTCACGGGCGGCTGGAGCTCGGAGCACGCGCTGAGCCGTACCGAACTGGCCGTGGGGGAGACGACGCTCACCAGCAGGCGCGGGGTGACCAGCCACCACGCGAACCCCTGGCTCATGATCGACGGCGGCGACGCGGGCGAGCGGCACGGCGAGGTGTGGAGCTGCGCGCTGGCCTGGAGCGGGAGCTGGCGCGTCACGCTCACCCGCACGCCCTCCGGGCGGGCGAGCTGGACCGGCGGGTTCGGCCACGAGGGCCTCACCTGGCGGCTGGAGCCGGGCGAGGAGTGGGTGACGCCGGTGTTCGCCGGCGTGTACGCGCCCGACGGGTACGGCGAGGCCAGCCGGCGCTGGCACGACCACATCGCCAGGCACGTGCTGCCCCGGCCGGACGAGCCGCGCCCGGTCGTCTACAACGCCTGGGAGGCCGTCGGGTTCGACGTGAACGAGGCCAACCAGCGCGACCTCGCGCGGCTGGCCGCCCGGGCGGGCGCGGAGCTGTTCGTGATGGACGACGCCTGGTTCGGCGGTCGCACCGGCGACAGCGCGGGGCTCGGCGACTGGTGGGTCAACGAGGAGCGCTTCCCCGACGGGCTGAGCCCGCTCATCGACGAGGTGCACCGGCTCGGCATGCGCTTCGGCCTGTGGGTCGAGCCCGAGATGGTCAACCCCGACAGCGACCTCTACCGCGCCAACCCCGACTGGGTCCTGCACATGCCGGGCCGCTCCCGCACGCTGCTGCGCAACCAGCTCGTACTGAACTTCGCCCGCCCCGACGTCGCCGACTGGGCGCACAAATGGCT
Source organism: Nonomuraea sp. NPDC003201 (assembly GCF_053590415.1). Classification (NCBI taxonomy): domain Bacteria; kingdom Bacillati; phylum Actinomycetota; class Actinomycetes; order Streptosporangiales; family Streptosporangiaceae; genus Nonomuraea; species Nonomuraea sp. NPDC003201. The sequence continues at coordinate 3,021 of NZ_JBSFTC010000521.1, read as the reverse complement.
GCACAAGCTGGTCTCCGAGCATGACGTCGACTTCCTGAAGTGGGACTTCAACCGCGCCTTCACCGAGGCGGGCCGGCCCGGCGACCCGGACCAGGACCGGCTCTGGATCGACCACGTCAGGGCCGTCTACTCGATCATGGACCGGCTCCGCGCCGACCACCCGCACCTGCGCATCGAGGCGTGCGCGGGCGGCGGCGGACGTACCGACCTGGGGATCCTGGCCCGCACCGACCAGGTGTGGGCCTCCGACAACACCGACGCCCACGACCGCATCGCGATCCAGCGCGGATTCAGCCAGGTGTACCCGGCCCGGGCCATGGCCGCCTGGGTCACCGACAGCCCGAACCCCCTCACCGGGCGGGCCGTCCCGCTCCGCTTCCGCTTCCACGTGGCGATGGCCGGGGCGCTCGGGCTCGGCGGCGACCTCGCCCGCTGGAGCGAGGCCGAGCTGTCCGAGACGGCCGAGCTGGTGGCCGTCTACAAGGACATCCGGCCCGTCGTGCAGTTCGGGCGGTTGTGGCGGCTTCCGTACGGGGTGCAGTACGTGCACGGGGACCGGGTGGTGGTGCTCGCCTGGCACGGGCCCGTCGCGTTCGGCACGCCGATCGCCCCGCTCCGCCTGGCCGGGCTCGACCCGGACGGCCGCTACCGGGACGAGGACACCGGCGCGGTGCACCACGGCGCGGTGCTGATGTCCCGCGGCCTGCCGCCGCTGACGCCCAAAGGCGCCTACGCCAGCACCCTCCTCCGCCTGCGCGCCTGCTGACCCGCCGGATCACTGGGCCCGATCACTGGGCCCGATCACCCGGCGACCTCCCGCCGCAACTCCTCGAGGGCCTCCTCCATCAGGCGCGGGAGCCGGTCGCCGTGCGCGAGCGCGGCGGACAGGACGCAGGAGACGACCACGGTCGTGTCGCTGTAGACCATCGACACGGCCCCTCCGCCGGTGTCGTACGTGGGCGGGACGGCGAAGCAGCCGTCCAGGGGCAGGTTCACCCCGATGACGCTCACCGTCATCCGGCCCGGGAACGCCTTCGGCACGAGCCACCTGAGCAGCCGGAACACCACCGCCGGGGCCTTGACGGGATAGCGGTCGCGCCGGTAGACGGCCATCCGCTCGAAGCTCGTCTGCTCCATGACCCCGCGCAGCCGCTCGCCCGCCTCGGGCTCGGCGCAGGGCAGGTCGACCGGCATGGTGGTCGCGCCGTTGCCCAGCCCGCCGTCGCGCAGGCGGCCGTTCAGGTTGAGCGGGAAGGAGACGGTCGTGCCCCGGCGGCCCGCCTTCCGCCAGTGGGCCGGGTTCCAGGCCCGCAGGGCTCCGGCCAGCACGGCCAGGCCGGCCTGCGGGACGCTCGCGCCGGTCGCGGCGGCGATCTCGCGGAAGGCGGCGAGGTCGAGCCGCAGGAAGAACGTCCGCGCCCCCGACCTGCCGGTCCTGCCCGGGGGCGGTCTGAGCCGCGCCGACGGGGCCGCCAGCCGGGCCGCCGTGGCGAGCAGCCGCATCCGGGCCCTGGCCGGTGCCCGCACCGCCACCTTCGGATCGGGCGCCGGGACGGTCCTGCCCAGCAGCACGGCCCGCGTCGCGATCCGGGCCGCCCCCACGCCGTCCTGGAAGGCGTGGTGCACGCGGTAGCACAGGATGTGCTCGTCCGCGGCGTACCCGTGCACGACCATCAGGCTCCACAGCGGGTGCTCGGGCAGCAGCCGGTTCTCCCTGACGGCGTCCACCACGGCCGCGCCCACGTCACGGCCCGGCGCCACCCGGTACTCCACGACGTGGCAGGCCGGGTCGAAGGCGGGATCCGGCTCCCACCCCTCGCGGGCCAGCCGGTAGGTCAGGACCGGCGCCCGCGCGGCCGCCTCGGCGACCCGCCGCCGCAACTCCCAGGAGTCGGGGGCCGGGCCGGGCATCCGCGCCGCGAGGGCGATGTGCAGCCGGTGGTCTCGGGCCGAGCCGAGCTCGCCGAGAAAGAGCCGGTCCGACCCGGTCAGCGGTACGGCCGCAGCAGCTCCCATGACCGGGCTAACCGGCCGTTTGCCGCGCGAGGTACGAACGGTGCGCCAGCCGGGCGATGTCCCCGACCGTCATCTCCATCGTGAAGTCGGAGGGGTCGATGTCCAGCCCGTGGCCGCCCAGCGCCGCCCGCAGTTCGAGCACGCTCATGCTGTCGGACTCGAGATCGTCCACGAACGTCGTCTGCGGGGTGACGGTCGCCGGGTCGACGACGTAGATCTCTGCGCAGTACTGGCGTACGAGCCGCAGGATGTCTTCCTCGGACAAGAGTCCTCGCCTCTCCGTCGGGGGTCTGTCGGGGGTCCCAGCATGTCGCCGCGCGGGAGGCTCGGGCGGCGCCGGAGTCCTCGTGTCCGGTCAAGAACGGCCCTGGACTAGTCGATCAGCGGGCCGAGCCGGGTCGCGACGTCCGCTTCGGCCTTGAGGGCGGCCCGGCAGCGGGTCCAGTCGTAGCGGGACACGGCGCCGGTCTCGACGCCCGCCGCGATGAGGCCCTCGGCCGCCGTCAGCGCCTCCCCGGACGTCATGGGCAGGAAGCCGGTGCGGCCGAACACCTCCGCGATGCCGTGGCGGGCGACGAACCCGGCGTCGCCGATCGTGCCCCACGCGGTGGCGTGCCCGGGCAGGCCACGGGCGCGCCGCCGCCGGGCCAGGGCGTCCAGGAAGACGTTGGCGGCCGCGTACGCGGACTGGCGCGTGCCTCCGTACGTGCCGCTGACCGAGGAGAACAGCCAGAACAGCTCCAGCTCCCGCCCCTCGGTGAGCCGTTCCAGCACTAGTGCGCCGGCCATCTTGCAGCCCAGCACGCGGGCCAGCCGCGCGGGGTCCAGGCGCAGCAGGTCGCCGGAGTCCGGCTCCATCGCGGCGTGCACCACGCCGCGCAGGGGATGCTCCACGCCGCCGACGTCACCGACCTGGCCGCGATGGCGTCGGTGCTCAAGGAGATCGACGCCGGGGAGCATCCCCTGCGCGGCGTGGTGCACGCCGCGATGGAGCCGGACTCCGGC
>NZ_JBSFTC010000520.1:0-5210 GCF_053590415.1 Nonomuraea sp. NPDC003201 | reverse complement strand
GCGCGAGCCGTCCGGCGGGGGCTCGGCCGTGCGCGAGCTGCGCGTCTTCCGCGACCGGGACGTGCGGCTGGCCATCGCGGTCACGGCCGTGGGCAACGCGGGGCTGCTCATGGTGTTCACCTTCTTCGCGCCCCTGGTCACGGACGTCACCGGCTTCGCCGGCGGCGCGGTGGCGGCCCTGCTGCTGGTGTACGGGGTGGGCGCGGCCGTGGGCAACTTCCTGGGCGGCCGGCTGTCGGACCGGGCGCCGATGGCCGCGCAGCTCGGGCTGCTGGGGGCGCTCGCGGCGGTGCTCGTCCTGATGTGGGCCGGGAGCGGCAGCATGCCGGTGACGGCGGTCATGGTGTTCGTGCTGGGCGCGGCGGGGTTCGCGGTCATCCCCGGCATGCAGGCGCGCGTGCTGGCCACGGCCTCGGCGGCGCCCACCCTGGCCATGGCGGTGAACGCCTCCGCCTACCAGCTGGCCGCCGCCTTCGCCGCCTGGCTCGGCGGGCGCGTCATCGACGGCGAACTCGGGCTGCGCTCCCTCTACGTCGTGGCCGCCGTGGTCACGGTGGCGGGCATCGCGGTCAGCTCGTACGCCTGGCGTCGCTCCCGCGTACCGGCCTGACCCCCGCGAAGGCGGCGTGGACGGCGTCGGCGATCTGGCGCTGGATCGGGTCGGCCTCCGGCCCGAACAGCAGGTCGTCCACCCGGGACACCACGCCTGTGGCCGCCTCGAGCAGGCGCGCGCCCTCGGGCGTCAGCTCGATCGTCGACGCCGACCCGGCGCGGGCCGTGCTGTCGCGCGCCAGCCCCGCCGCGACCAGCGCCTTCACCGCGGTGTGCACGCTCTGGACCGTCGTCCCCGACATCCGCGCCAGCTCGCTGAACGACACCCCGGGCACGCCGGATATGTGACCGAGCAGGCCCAGCCGGCTGACCGTGAGGTCGAGCGGGGCCAGGGCGGCGGCCAGCTCGGTCTCGATCCGGCGGGCCAGCGTGAGCAGGACGATCGACGGGCTGGTCACGGGCGGACCGGGGCGATCGGCGTTCTCGGTGGTCACCCCACCAGTCTCCCGCACCCGCGCGGCCACGGCTGCGAGCGCACCCGCAGGAGTGGGAATCACTCGGAGGGACGGCACGGGGCGGACGCGCGGGAGAGTGCGATGACCGATTCGGCGATGGTGCGGTTCTACCAGGACAACGGCTACCTGCTGGTCAAAGGGCTGCTCGGCGCGGCGGAGGCGCGGGCGTACCGGGAGGTGTGTCACGCGGTGCTCGCGCGGCTGCGCCCGACGGACCCCACGTGGGGGAGCGCGCGGGAGATCGGCGGGGCGGGGACCGAGCTGCGGCACTGCCACGACGCGCAGTTCCACTCGGCCGCCTTCGCCCGGCTCATGGTGGATCCGCGCTTCACCGACGTCGCCGCAGCCCTGATGGGCTCGGAGAACGTGCAGCTCCACCACACCAAGATCTTCGTCAAGCCCGCCGAGAAGGGCTCGCCGTTCCCCATGCACCAGGACGCCGCGCACTTCCCGCACACCCGCCACACCATGGGCGCGGCGATCTTCCACTTCGACGCCGCGCCCGAGGAGAAGGGGTGTGTGCGCGTGGTGCCGGGCAGCCACAGGTACGGGCCGCTGCCGCACCTCGAGGCGGGCGGGTGGCACCTGCCGCTCGCGGAGTGGCCGCTGGAGGCCGCGGTCCCGGTCGAGGCGGAGGCCGGGGACGTGCTGTTCCTCAGCTATCTCACCGTGCACGGGTCCGGGGTCAACCGGGCGGACGAGGCGCGTACGACCCTGCTCATCCAGTACCGCGACCCCGAGGACCAGCCCGCCGACGACGTCCACCGCTCCCGGGGCCAGGGCATGATGCTCCGCGGGATCGACCCGACGGGATCGTGACCATTCCGTTATCGACCTCTCGTGTCGAGGCGGAGGCGCCGCTCTCGTACGCCACAGAGGGAAGAACGGAGACGGTGAGATGAGCATCGACTACATCCGCGAACCAGCTACATCGGGCGGCTCCGAACGATTCGGGCCGCCCTGGCAGGGCATCACGCTTCCCCGCGAGATCCTGGACCGGCACGGCGCCAGGATCCTCGACCCCTGGGACGTCCCCCTCGACCCGGGCGAGCGCTGCCCCGACTCCACGGTCTACCGTTCGGACGTGCTGCTCTTCCCCGGGCAGGCGCTCCGCTCCGACGAGGTGGTCTCCTGGATCGACCGGGCGCTGTCCGGGATCCAGCTGGAGCTCTCGCCGGTCAGCGTCAGGCACGCCCGCGAGCGGGATTACGGGCGCGAGACCGTCTGGCTGCCCGGCGTGCTGGAGATCCGGAAGGAGGCGCAGGACGTCGACGTCGACGCCTGGCGTGCCCTCCGCGTCGTGCGCAGGGCGCTGCGCGCCGAGTCCGACGGGTGGCCGTTCAAGGCGGTGCTCGCCACGATCTCGCTGGACCACCTGTTCGTGGGCTCGGCCACGAGCGGCATCGGCTCGCTCAGCCTGGGCGGCGAGCCCGCCACCAGTGGCCACGCCGTGATCGAGGAGCCGCAGACGAGCGCCCGGCCGGGGTACGGGCGCGTGCCCGTGACCGTGGTGGCCGGGCCGCCGCGCCGCAGGTCGCTCGCCCAGCTCGGCGGGCGCAGGATCACGGTGGTCACGCTGGACACCGGCGTGACGGAGCACCCCTGGTTCAGGCCGGTGACCGACCCGGACGCCTTCCTCACCGTCGATCCGGCCGGGCAGCAGCTCATCGAGGACTCCCACCCCGCCTACCAGGGCCGCGACGTCGCCAGGCTCGTCGGCTACGAGGACCTCGGCGAGCTGCCCAACCCGCTCATCGGCGTACTGAACTCCCACACCGGGCACGGCCTCATGCTCGCCGGCCTCGTCGCGCAGATCGCGCCGGACGCCCGCGTGCTCATGTACAAGGTCATGCACAGCGACGGCGTGGTCCCTCTTGAGGCCGTGCACGCGGCGCTCGACCGGCTGCTGGCGCTCATGGTCTCCGGGACCGCCGTGGACGTGCTGTGCTGCTCCTTCGGCGGCTTCTCCGAGGCGGGCGACCCGGCCATGCAGGCGCTGTTCGACAAGGTCAACCAGCTGCGGGCACGCGGCGTCATCGTGGTCAACGCCGCTGGCAACTACGCCACGACCAGGCCGCTCTACCTCGCCGCGCTGTCCGAGACGGCCGTGCCCGGCCCGCCGCTGGCACCCATGCTGGGCGTCGCCGCCAAGAACCCCGACGGCACGATCGCCATCTTCAGCAACGAGCACCCCGCCGTCCGGTGGCGCGCTCCCGGCGCGATCGTGGTCAGCACGTTCCCGCCGAAGTTCAGGGGCGCCCAGAACGCGATGCTCACCACGGGCGAGCGCGCCTCGCTCGACTGCGACGCCGTAGGGCCGTTCTGCGGCTGGAGCGGTACGTCGTTCGCCGCCCCGATCGTCGTCGGTACCATCGCCGCCGAGCTCACCAAGACCCTCGGCCAGGTCGGCGTCGATCCCGTCCAGCGGGCCAGGCAGGTCGTCGACGCGATGGTCGACGACAAGGCCGTACGGCCGGAAATCGTCGGGCGCCGTACGGGCCCGACGGCCCGCCCCTCCTGGTCGCCGGGCCCGGCCTGGACCACGCCGAGACGGAGGTCGAGCGGCTCGCGGCCGTGCACCCCAAGGCGCGCCGGCTCGAGCTGCTCGGCTTCACCGCGGCGCTGCTCCATCTGGGCACGTCCACCGTCATCTCCAGCCCCACCCGAGTGCCGGACCACGTCGCCGAGGCGGTCATGACGGCCTACCACCGGGGCGTGGCCGAGGGTGCCGCCCCGGCCGACGCGCTGGCGGCGGCGTCGGCGGGGGAGCCCGCCGCCACGTTCATGTGCTTCGGCGCCGGCTGATCACAAGAGGTTCGGCCTGGCGGCCGGAGCCCGCCCGGGTGGAGCGTTCCTAGGAGGCCAGGGCGGCGGTGATGGCGCCCTGGACCGTGTCGTGCACGGGCACGTGGGTCATGATGCCGGTCAGCTCGAAGAGCCGGGCGGGCATGCGCTGGACGGCGGCCAGGTGGACCGCGCCGCCGTCCTTGAGGCAGTTGGTGGCACAGGTCAGCAGCACGTGCAGACCCGAGCTGTCCATGAACGGCACCTCCGACAGGTCGAACACCAGCCTCCCCGCGGGCTCCGGCTGGACCTGCGCGATGTACGCCTCGAGCTGGGCGCGGTTGGTGGCGTCCATCTCACCGATCACCGCGATCACGGTCACGCCGGGCAGTTGCTGGTGCGCCAGCCTCAGTCGCGGCATCTATGCCTTCACCGCTCTCGCCCGGCGTAAGTTGACCATCAATGAAGGATAATGCGCCGGAGACGTTGGCGATATCCCGGGTTTTCCTCGGACGACAGGGGGCTGCTCGTGTCAGTGCCCGTGGCCGTGGCCGACGAACGCCGCGGCCGGTCGGCCCGGCGGCACCAGCCCCAGCGAGACGGCCGCCGCGACCACCGCGACGACGGCGCACAGCGTGAGCCCCGCGACGAAACCTCCGACGCCTCCCGCCGAGCCGGGCGCGAGGCTCGACGCGGCGACCGTCGAGACGGCGGCCACGCCGATCGAGCCGCCGAGCTCGTGGAAGGTGTTGATGACGCCGGACGCCACGCCGTTCTCGCCGGGCGGGATGTTCGCCATGGTCGTCGTGGTGGCCGTCACGAACGCCGGCCCGATGCCCAGCGCCGCCAGGACGAAGCCGGGCAGCAGCGTGGTGTACGCGCTCGCGTCCGGTGAGATGCGCGTCATCAGCGCCGCCCCCGCCGCGGTCAGCACGAAGGACGCCACCGCCACCGGCCGCCCGCCGATCCTGCCGATGAGATGCCCGCCGAGCTGCGCCCCGATGGTGATCGCGATCGCCACGGGCAGGAAGAGCAGGCCCGTCTCCAGCGCGCTGAACCTCAGCACGTGCTGGAGGTAGAGCGAGCTGAGGAAGAACAGCCCCAGCATCAGCCCCGTCGCCATCAGCATGACGAACGTCCCCGAGATCACCGGCCGCCTGGCCAGGGTCTCGGCGCGCATCAGCGGTGACCGTACCGACCGCTCGACCACCACGAACAGGACGTACAGCAGCACCGACCCGGCCAGCGGCAGCACCGTGCCCGCCGCGCCCCAGCCGGCGTCGCCCGCCGTCACCAGCCCGTAGATCAGCAGCGCCGTCGCCAGCGTGACCAGCAGCGCGCCCGGCACGTCGACCCGCT
>NZ_JBSFTC010000519.1:0-5220 GCF_053590415.1 Nonomuraea sp. NPDC003201 | reverse complement strand
ACTCCCCGGCCCACTACCCGGCCTACTCCCCGGCCGACCTGGCCGGGGGGGCGGCGAACGCCGCCGACCACCTGGCGGGCCTCGGCGAGCGGCCCGTGTGGCGGCCCGTGCCGGAGGCCGAGCGGGCCTGGCTGAGCGGTCAGGAGCTGCCCGAGCGCGGGCGGCCCCTCGGCGAGCTGCTCGAGGACGCCCGTACGCATGTGCTGCCGTACCCCATGGGCAACGGCCACCCCCGCTTCTTCGGCTGGGTGAACTCCCCGCCCAACCCGGCGGGCGTGCTCGTCGAGCCGCTGGCCGCCGCCTTCAACCCGAGCTGCGCCGGCGGCGACCACGCGGGCCCGCACCTGGAGCGCGCGGTGGTGCGGTGGCTGGCCGAGCTGGTCGGCTTCCCGCACCCGCCGGGCGGCGGGCTGCTGACCAGCGGCGCCTCCATGGCCACCGTGATCTGCCTGGCCACCGCCCGCCAGCGGGCCGCGCTCGCCGACGGCTGGGACGCCCGCGAGGAGGGCCTGTCCGGGCGGCCGCCCATGGTCATGTACGTCACCGAGGAGGGCCACAGCTGCCTGCACAAGGCCGCCCAGCTCCTCGGCCTCGGATCGCGGCAGGTCCGCGTGGTCCCGGTGGACGGCGCGTACCGGATGGACGTGGGCGCGCTGCGCACCATGGTCGAGGAGGACCTGCGGGCGGGCCTGCGGCCGTTCTGCGTGGCGGGCAGCGCGGGCACCGTCAACTCCGGCGCGGTCGACCCGCTCGACGAGATCGCCGACGTGGCCGCCGAGCACGGGCTCTGGTTCCACGTGGACGGCGCGTACGGCGCGCTCGGCGTCCTGGCCGACGGCGCCGCGCCGCACTACGCGGGGCTGGAGCGGGCCGACTCGCTGGCCCTCGACCCGCACAAGTGGCTCGGCGTCCCGGTGGGCTGCGGCTGCGCCCTGCTGCGCGACCCGGGGGCGGCGCGGGCCGCGTTCAGCCTGGTGCCGTCGTACCTGATCGACGACAACGCGGGCGATCTGGGGTGGTTCGCCGAGTACGGGCCCGAGCAGACCCGCCCGTTCCGCGCGCTGAAGACCTGGGCCACGCTGTCGCACCTGGGCCGCTCCGGCGTCGAGCGCCTGGTGAACCACACGACCGGGCTGGCCCGCACGCTCGCCGCCATGGTCGAGGAGGCCGCCGACTTCGAGCTGCTGGCGCCGGTCACCACCTCGATCACCGCCTTCCGTTACCGGCCCGGCCCCGATGATCTGGACGCGCTCAACCGGGCGATCCCGGGCGCGGTGCAGGCGCGCGGGAACGCGTTCATCACCGGCACCCGGCTGGGCGGCCGCGACGCGCTGCGCGCCTGCTTCCTGCACCCGGACACCACCGAGCGGGACCTGGCCGTCCTGCTGGAGGAGATCCGCCTGGCGGCCAAGACGTTCTAGCCGAACGCAGAGACCCGGCAAAGGCCGGTGAGCCGCGCATCCGCCCGGGTAGGGGGTCGGGGACCGATCAGGCAGGAGGATCCCCATGGCCGACACCGTGGCAGAGGTCATGACGTCCCACCCGGCGGCGGTCGAGGCCGACCAGCCGGTGTCCGTCGCGGCCGCGCTGATGCGCGATCACGACACCGGTGCCGTGATCGTCAACGAGAACGGCCGGATCCAGGGCATCATCACCGACCGCGACATCGCCGTGCGCGTCGTGGCGGCCGAGAAGTCCTCCCAGACGCCGGTACGCGAGGCGTGCAGCCCGTACGTCGAGGCCATCGACCCCGACACCACCATCGACCAGGCGGTGCGGATCATGCGCTCGCACGCCGTCCGCCGCCTGCCGGTGCTGGAGGACGGCCGCGCGGTCGGCATCGTCAGCCTCGGCGACCTGGCCCTGGAGCGCGACCCGCACTCGGCGCTCGCCGACATTTCGGCCGCGGAGGGCAACCAGTAACGTTTGCCCCGTGTTCACAGTCGACGATGTACGGCAGTTCGCCCGCATGCTCCCCCGCTCGTCGGAGCACCTCATCCGGGACCGGGTCAAGTTCCGCGTAGGCAAGATCGTCTACGTGGCGTTCTCGCGCGACGAGACGCTGATGGGCTTCGGGTTCCCGAAGGAGGAGCGCGCCGCGCTGGTGGCGGCCGAGCCGGACAAGTTCCTCATGCCCGGAGAGTCCGACCTGCGCTTCAACTGGGTGGTGGCGCGCATGGACGCGCTCGACCCGGCCGAGATGCGGGAGCTGGTGCTGGAGGCGTGGCGGATGTGCGTGCCGAAGAAGGTACGCCTGGAACAGCAGGCCCGGGCCCTGTGACGCGCCCGCGGCAGCTCAGCGGGGTCGCAGGCCCGCGGCCATCGCCCTCACCTCTGCGGTCGTCATCGGCTTCCCGCCGACGCCCCAGTCGCCGCTCTTGACCTCCTCCACGATGACCAGGGTCAGCGGGCGCATGTTCTCGCCCTCGATGGCGACCATCACGTCGGTCAGCTTCTCCACCATCTCGGCCTTCTGAGCGGCGCTGAACACGCCCTCGATGACCTTCACGTTGATGAGCGGCATGGCTTCCCCCCTCCGGCGGACCTGCCCCCGCGTCTAAGGGGCAAACCCGGCCGGCCCCCGTCGCAGCCCGTGCGGCGACGCCTTGCCCAGCGCGGTGGCCATGTCGATCAGGTGGCGATCGGCGCCCGGCCCGGCGCCGGCCGCCAGCCGCAGCAGGAAGCCGGCGCCGGCCGCCGGTGGCGTGCGGCATGCCCGCCATCAGGGGAGGCTGCGGTACAGGTCGCCCGTCAGCTTGGTGACGCGGGTGACCGAGGAGGCCCAGGTGCCGCCCGCCGGGTGCGCCGTCAGCACCGCCATGACGTACCGCTCGTTCTTGCCCACCAGGCCCGTCGTGTGCAGCACCGGGCGGCCGTAGTCGGGCACGCCCGAGCCGGTGGCGCGCTGGGCGATCCACGAGATGGGCGCCCCGACCGCCCGGGCGCCGGAGCACCGCGTGGGCGGCGTGTCGCCGAACCCCGACCAGCCCTGCTTGACCGCCCACGGCCGGGGCACCGCGCCGGGGATGCCGAACGTCTGGTCGAAGCCGTCGGTCCCGCACGGCGTGGACTGCCGCAGGTGCCCCAGGATCATGTCGCGGACCCTGGGCTCGGCCCTGTCGAGCAGGTAGCGGTACGTGCGCACGATGTCGTACGCGCTCAGCGAGGTGTAGCCCCAGAAGCCGGGCTTGGAGGCGGGCGGCGGCGCGGTGTCGGACAGGCCGAGCTTGCGCGCCATCCGCACGATGATCTGCCCCTTTCCGGCGCGGTCCCAGAACGCCGAGGCCGCGTCGTCGTCGCTGGAGCGCAGCATGATCTTCAGCAGCCGGGCGTCGGCGGCCGGCACGCTCTTGCGCCGCTCCAGGTAGTCGATCGCGATGAGGATCTTGACGACCGAGGCCGAGCGGAACTTCCGGTGCGCGTTACGCGTGGCCACGAACTTGCCCGCCTGCCGGTCGAACACCAGCCACGACGCCGTGGTGCCCGCGGGCACCCGCGGGGCCGCCTGGGCGGGCGTGGCGAGCCCGACGACAAGGGGGACGGCCGCCATCGCGGCGGCCAGGGGCTTGCTTCGCATTCGCCTATACCTACCAAGCCTTGACCCGGCCAACAAAGCGGGTATAAACAAAGATGAAACCAACCCGAAACGGCGGTGAACCAACATCATGTACGCCGAGGAGCGGCACCAGGAGATCCTGCGGAGGGCGCGCGCCGCGGGCCGCGTCGACGTGGTGACGCTGGCCGCCGAGCTCGACGTGACCACCGAGACGATCCGCCGCGACCTGACGTCGCTGGAGCAGGCGGGCGTGCTGCGCCGGGTGCACGGGGGCGCGATCCCCGTCGAGCGCCTCGGGTTCGAGCCCGCGCTGGCCGCCCGCGACGAGGTGATGACGGCCGAGAAGGAGCGCATCGCCAAGGCCGCGCTGGCCGAGCTGCCCGAGGACGGTTCCGTGATCATCGACGCGGGCACCACGACGGGCCGGCTGGTCAAGGTGCTGCCCGCCGACCGCGAGCTCACCGTCGTGGTGAACTCGCCGCCGCTGGCCACCGCCCTGGCCGCCCGCCCCAACCTGCACGTGATCATGCTGGGCGGCCGGGTGCGCGGCAAGACGCTCGCCACGGTCGACGACTGGGCGCTGCGCCCGCTGGCCGACCTCAACGTGGACGTGGCCTTCATGGCGGCCAACGGCTGCTCGCTCGCCAGGGGCCTGACCACCCCCGACCCGGCCGAGGCGGCGATCAAGCGGGCCATGGTCAAGGCCGCCCAGCGCAGCGTGCTGCTGGCCGACCACACGAAGTTCACGAACACGTACCTGGCCAGGTTCGCCGGCCTGGACGAGATCGACGTGCTCGTCACCGACACCGGGCTGGACGTCGCGCTGGCCGCAGACCTGGCGGCGGCGGGCCCGGAGGTGATCCGGGCATGATCCTCACCCTGACCCTGAACCCCAGCCTCGACCGCACCATCGAGATCGCCGCGCTCGACCGCGGCGCCGTCATCCGGGCCGCCGCCGCGCACCTCGACCCGGGCGGCAAGGGCGTCAACGTCTCACGGGCCCTGCTGGCCAACGCCGTGGCGAGCCGGGCGGTGGTGCCGTTCGGCGGCGACGAGGGCAGGCAGCTCGTACGGCTCCTCGCGGCCGAGGGGCTCGACATGGTCACCGTCCCGGTGGCCGGCCCGACCAGGTCGAACGTCACCCTGGCCGAGCCCGACGGCACCATCACCAAGATCAACGAGCCCGGCACGGCGCTGTCGGCCGCGGAGCTGGACACGATCGCCGACGCCGTGCTCGACGCCGCCCACGAGGCCGACTGGGTGGTCGCCTCGGGCAGCCTGCCGCCCGAGGTCCCGGCCGACGTCTACGCCCGGCTGTGCCGCAGGTTCGCCGGGGCGGGCATCCACATGGCCGTCGACACCAGCGGCCCGGCGCTCGCCTGCGCGCTCGGCGCCGCCCCCGCGCTGGTCAAGCCGAACCTCGAGGAGTTGTCCGCCGCCACCGGCATGCTCATCCGCCACCTGGGCGACGTGGTCGAGGCGGCCGGCAAGCTGCGGGCCGCGGGCGCGCGTACCGTGCTGGCCAGCCTGGGCGCCGACGGCGCCGTCCTCGTCGAGGAGCAGGGCATCTGGTACGGCGAGGCCGCCGTCACCGAGCCGCGCAGCTCCGTCGGCGTCGGGGCCGCGCCCGCCGCCGGCCAGGAAACCGGCCAGCCTGGCGTCCC
>NZ_JBSFTC010000518.1:0-5223 GCF_053590415.1 Nonomuraea sp. NPDC003201 | reverse complement strand
CCCGGCGGGCTCGTTCCCGGCGGGCCGCCCTGGATCTGGCCGCGGCGGTCGAGGACGTCCGTACCGGCATGCGCGACGCGACGACGCGGCACGAGCGCGGCGTCGCTCTGGCGCGGTGGCGATCCCGATGGATGTACGCCGCCGCCATGATCGCTCTCGTTGACCCCGCCGTCGCCAAGGACGTACGGGCTCAGGGACGACGCCTGTACGCGGACCTCATGTCCGTCGAAGTGCTCGGCACGGCCTGGCCGGTCGGCGGCATGCGGCGCGAGTCCGGCCAGCTCCTGCACGCCAGCGCCCGTGACCTCTACGCCCGCTGTTCCAGCCGAGACTGACCCTGAAACCTCACTTTTCACTACAAACCCGATGATCTGCCTGCAACGCACAAACAACACACCGAAGGATGAACGGCAACAAACCGCATCCAGACTCACCTCCAGCAAATCTTGGAGGTAAGTGTTGGGGTACAGCAGACGCGATTTCCTGTCCGCCGTCGGTGTCTCCGGTGGGGCAGGCGCGCTCTTCGCGACCATGGGCGCGCTCGGGCTCGCGCCGACCGCCGAGGCGTCCGCGAAGGGGACCTTTGACCCGCCGCAGCAGTCCGACTTCTCCCTCACCGGGCGCTCCGCGAAGAAGGTCGTGATCCTCGGCGCCGGGATAGCCGGCCTCGCCACGGCGTACGAGCTGGGCAAGGCGGGCTACGACTGCACGATTCTGGAGGCGCTCGACCGGGTGGGCGGCCGGAACTGGACCATCCGCGGCGGCGACCGCGTGACCGAGCTGGACGGCTCCACGCAGGTCGCGAAGTTCGGTGACGGCGTCTATCTCAACGCGGGGCCGGCCCGGCTGGCGCAGTGGATGGTCACCATGGACTACTGCCGCGAGCTCGGCGTGGACCTGGAGGTCTTCACCAACTCCAACGCCCAGGCCTACATCTACCACCAGAACATGCGGGCCCCCGTCCGCTGGCGCACCGCCAAGGCCGACGTGTACGGGTACGTCTCGGAACTGCTGTCACGGGCGACCGACGCAGGTGCGCTGGACGCCGCGCTCACGGCGCAGGACAAGGAGCGGCTGATCGCCTTCCTGTCGGGCTTCGGGGCGGTGGGGGACAAGGCGAGCGGGTTCAAGTACTCGGGAGGCACCCGCCGCGGCCACAGCGTGAACCCGGGCGCGGGCGAGCAGCCGGGCACGGCCCTCGGGCCGGTGCCGTCGCTGTCGGAGGTGCTGGCCAGCGGCGTCGGGCAGCGGTTCGCCTTCGAGTTCGGCTACGACCAGGCGATGCTGATGTTCCAGCCGGTGGGCGGCATGGACGCGATCCCGCGGGCCTTCGCCGGCAAGATCGGGCGGCAGCGGATCCGGCTGCGCGCCAAGGTCACCAGGATCACCGATCTGCCGGACGGCGTGGAGGTGGAGTACGAGGACCGCCACGGCCGGACCCAGAAGATCAAGGCGGACCTGTGCGTCGCGGCGATGCCCCCGCACATCCTGGCCAAAACCGCGCACAACCTCGGCCCGGAGGTCCAGGCCGCCCTCGCCACCCCGACCGCCACGAACGCGGGCAAGATCGGCCTGGAGTACCGCCGCCGCTGGTGGGAGGTCGACGAGGACATCTACGGCGGCGTCACCGCCACCGACCTCGACCTGGCCACGATCTGGTACCCCTCCTACGGGTACGGCACCTCGCGCGGCATGGTCGTCGGCTACTACAACTTCGGCGCCCAGGCCGACGCGTACGCAGCGCTGAAGCCGGCCGAGCGCGAGCGCCGCGCGATCGAGCAGGGCATGAAGATCCATGGTGCGAAATATCGTGACGAACTGGCGTCGTCGGTGTCCATCGCCTGGAAACTCCAGCCGCACATCGAGGGCTCGTGGGTGGGCTGGCCGTCGCGGCAGGGCGCGTACCAGCTGCTCGGCAAGCCCGCCGGGCACGTGTACTTCGCGGGTGACTGGCTGAGCTACATGATCGCCTGGCAGTCGGGAGCCCTGGAGTCCGCCCGCAAGGTCGTCACCGAGCTGCACCAGCGCGTCCTGAGCACCTCCTGAGAGGACACCTCCGCATGAAGATCCGCACCATCGCCATCCCCGCGGCCGTCGTCCTCGTCCTCGGCACGGGTACGGCTGCCGCCACCCCCACCTGGTCGCCCCGGCCGCAGGAGGTCAGGCCGTTCCTCCCCGAGGGCAGCACCAACCCGGCGATCGCCGACGGAGTGGCGCTCGGGAAGCAGGTGGCCACGTACACCGCCAGCGGCCTGGGACCGGCGGCGGGCAACCCCGCGGCCCCCGCCGACTCTCCCGAACGCTACGTCGACCTCCCCGGCGGAACCCTGCCTCCAGGCGTCACCCTCACCGAGGCCCAGGCCCTCAACGTGCTCAAACGCGTCAAGGCCAACCTCACCGCGGCCGGGCTGGGCCTGGCCGACGTCGTCTCCATGCGCGCCTACCTGGAGAAGCCGCCCGGAGCCGAGTCGGCGGACTTCGCCGGCTGGAACCGCGCCTACCGCCAGTTCTTCGCCAACACGGACCTGGCCACCGGCCGGCCCGTACCCGTCCCGCTCGGCATCGCGCCGCCCGCCCCGCCCATGGAGGTCAACCCGGCCCGCCCGGCCCGCGTGACGATCGAGATCGCCAACCTCCCGGTCGCGGGCTGGCTCGTCGAAGTGGAGGTCGTCGCCGCCTACAAGCACTGACCTCGGCGCTGCCGAGGCTGGTGTGGGCTCTGTTGTCCAAGGGAAGAAACATGAAGGCGCCGCCTCTGCTCACGCACTGAAGAGAGGCGGCGCCTTCGTCGTTCCCGCCGCCGGCCTCCGACGCCCGATTGGTTGAACGCTTGCATGGCAACCAATACAACTGTATAGAATGCTGGACGTGCGACCAATTTCTGAAGAGGACCTGACCACGCGTGCCCGCATCCGCGACGCCGCGATGGCGTTGTTCGCCGAGCAGGGGGTCAAGGCCACCACGATCCGCGGGATCGCCGAGGCGGCCAGAGTCTCGCCCGGCCTGGTGCAGCACCACTTCGGCACCAAGGAAGCGCTGAGGCAGGCCTGCGACGAGTACGTCCTCAGCTACGTGCGCGAGCAGGTCACCGCCGGCGTCACCGACCGCAACCTCGAAAAGCCCGAATTCATCGAGAACGTCCACCGCACCGCGCCGCCCCTGATGAAGTACCTCGGCCGCGCGCTCGTGGAGGGCTCCCCGGCGGCGGCCACCATGTTCGACGACCTCGTGACCGTGACGGAGCAGCATCTCGCCAACGAGGACCAGCACTCCGAGGCCGACCACCGCGCCCGCGCGACCGTGCTGACGGCGATGAAGCTCGGCATCACGGTGCTGCACGAGCACGTCTCCCGCGCGCTCGGCACGGACCTCTACGCCCCGCAGGGCGCGCTGCGCGTCGGCAAGGCCCAGCTCGACCTGATCAGACCCGAATTCCTCGGCCGCGAGCTGTTCGAACAGGCGCGGACCGGGCTGGAGAAGTTCGAGGGACAACAATGAACGCCGCAGTGCGCGCCGACGGCCTGGTCAAGACCTTCGGCCAGGCAAGGGCCCTGGACGGGCTCGACCTCACCGTCAGGACGGGGGAGGTGCACGGCTTCCTCGGCCCCAACGGCGCGGGCAAGACCACTACGATCCGCATCCTGCTGGGCCAGATGCGCGCCGACGGCGGCCGGATCGAATTACTGGGCGGCGACCCGTGGCACGACGCCACCGAGCTGCACCGACGGCTCGCCTACGTGCCCGGCGACGTCACCCTGTGGCCCTCGCTGACCGGCGGCGAGGTCATCGACCTGCTGGGCAGGGTACGCGGCGGCCTCGACCCGCGGCGGCGCGCCGAGCTGCTCGAGCACTTCGAGCTCGATCCGCGCAAGAAGTGCCGCACCTACTCCAAGGGCAACCGGCAGAAGGTGGCGCTGGTGGCCGCCTTCGCCTCCGACGTGGAACTCCTGGTGCTGGACGAGCCGACCTCGGGCCTGGACCCGCTGATGGAGGCGGTCTTCAACGACTGCGTCCTGCGGGAGAAGCGCGACGGCCGCACCGTGCTGCTGTCCAGCCACATCCTGTCGGAGGTCGAGACGTTGTGCGACCGCGTCAGCATCATCCGCGCCGGCCGTACCGTCGAGTCCGGCAGCCTGGCCGACCTGCGCCACCTCACCCGCACCTCGGTGACGGCCGAGCTGATCGGGCCCGCGCCTGGGCTGGCCGCGCTGCCCGGCGTACACGACCTGACCGTGGACGGCGCCCGGCTGCGCTGCCAGGTGGACGGCGACACGCTGACCGCCGTGCTCGCCGAGCTGGCCAGGGCGGGCGTACGGACGTTGACCACGCAGCCGCCGACGCTGGAGGAGCTGTTCCTGCGCCACTACGAGGGGGCCGCCGCATGACCGGCACCCTGACCCTGATCCGGCTCATCCTGCGCAGGGACCGCGTGCTGCTGCCGGTGTGGATCGCGATCAGCGCGCTGCTGCCGGCGAGCATCGCCTCCGCCACCAGCGACCTGTACGCCGACCAGGCCGCCCGCGACGCCTTCGCGGCGGCCTCGGCGAGCAACCCCGCGCAGCTGGCCATGCGCGGCCACATCTACGACGCGAGCGTGGGCGGCCTGACCGCCTGGACGCTCGGCTCGTCCCTCGCGCTGATCGGCGGGCTGGTCAGCATCCTGCTGCTGATCAGGCACACCCGGGTCGAGGAGGAGACCGGCCGGCGCGAGCTGCTGTCGTCGGGCGTCATCGGCCGCCACGCCCCGCTGGCCGCCGCGCTCGCGGTCGTGCTGGCCGCCAACCTGCTGCTGGGCCTGCTGTCGGTCGTCCCTCTGATCGCGAGCGGCCTGCCCGCGGGTTCCTCGCTCCTGTTCGGGCTGTCCACCGCCGGGGGCGGCTGGGCGTTCGCGGCCGTGGCCGCGGTCGCCGCGCAGCTCACCGCGTCATCCGGTACGGCGCGCGGCATCGCGATCGCCGCCGGCGGCCTGCTGTTCGCGCTGCGTTCGCTGGCCGACAGCGGCGGCATCGGCTGGCTGGCGTGGCTGACGCCGTTCGGCTGGGTCCGGCTGACCAAGCCCTACGCCGGTGACCACTGGTGGGTGCTGGGGCTGATCGCGGTGGCCGTCGCCGCCGTGGCGGCGGCCGCCTTCGTCCTGTCCACCCGGCGCGACGTGGCCGGCGGCCTGATGCCCATCCGCCAGGGGCCCGCCACCGGAGGGCTGCCGGGCGCGTTCGGCCTGGC
>NZ_JBSFTC010000517.1:0-5231 GCF_053590415.1 Nonomuraea sp. NPDC003201 | reverse complement strand
GGTTGCCGCTGCGCACGGCCGTCTCGAGCGCGGCGCGGTGGTGGGCGCGGGCCTGCGCGGCGTCCCCGTTCATGGCGGCGGTCCAGCCGAGTCCAGTGAGGATGCGGGCACGGATCCGGCTCCCGGTGATCGAGGCGTCCCCGCAGCCGGCCAGCGCCGCCTCGTACAGCTGCCGGGCCTGGTCGGGTTCGCCGGATCGGCGGGCGAGGTCGGCGAGGCCACGGCGGGCGTCGGCCAGCAGGTCCGGCGCGCCGACGGCGCGGGCGACCTCGGCCGCGCGCTCGTAGCCGGTCCCGGCGGCGGCGAGGTCACCGTCCTGGGCCAGCAGGTCGGCGCGGCGGGTGAGGAGGTCCGCGGCGTCCTCCGTACGGCCCAGCTCCTCGATGAGCGTGATGGCCTCGTCCATCCAGGCCACCGCGCGGGCCCGCTCACCGCGCCAGGCCGCGATCCCGGCGAGCTTGTCCAGCGAGTTCGCGATCGCCCAGCGGTCGCCCGACGTGCGGAATCCGGCCAGCGCGGCGGTGAGCGCGTCCTCGGCCGCGGAGGTCTGCCCGCCGAGCAGCAGCCGCAGTCCGTCGCCCATGCGCAGGAACGCCTGCGACCACGGGTCGGTGTCGAACAGGCGGTGCTGGAGCGCGGGGTCGACGTCGAGCAGGCGTCCGGCCACCGAGAGCAGGAACACGACGTGGGGTTGGCGCAGCGGCCGGTCGTGCGCGGCGAGGCCGGTGGCGGCGCGGTCCAGGTGGTCGCGCAGGTCGGCATCGGTGGAGTTGCCGGTCGCGGCGGCGGTCACCACGCAGCACGCGTACTCCTCGACTTTCTCCGCACCCGGAGCATGTTCGCCCAGCAGCCGGGCGGCGAGCGGGGCGGCCTCGCCGCGCAGGCCGCGCAGCCACCAGAACCAGGACAGGGCCGCGATCAGCCGCGCTGCCAGCGGCGGGTCGGCGGTGACGGCCCAGCCCAGTGCGGCCAGCAGGTTGCCGTGCTCGGCGTCCAGCCGCGCGAGCCGATCCAGCTGGCCGGGCCCCCGCAGGTGGTGGTCGGCGGCTTCGGCCAGCGCGGTGAAGCACTCCGCGTGCGCCCGCAGGCATTCCTCCCGCTCCCCGGTTTCGGCGAGCCGCTCCGCGCAGTACTCGCGCACCGTCTCCAGCATCCGATACCGGCCGTCGTGCGCCTCGACGAGCGACTTGTCCACCAGGCCGGCCAGCACGGCCGCCACATCGTCGGACCCGGCCGGCCCGTCCAGGCCGCAGACCCGCTCCGCGTCCGCCAGGGTGACGCCGCCCGCGAACACGGTGAGCCGGCGCGCGAGCGCCTGCTCATCCGGGTCGAGCAGCCCCCAGCTCCAGTCGACCACCGCGCGCAGCGTCTGGTGCCGGGGCGCCGCGGTGCGCTCGCCGCGCGACAGCAGCCGGAACCGGTCGGCCAGCCGCGCGTCCACCTCGTCCAGGGTGAACGAGCGCAGCCGGGCCGCCGCCAGTTCGATGGCCAGCGGCAGCCCGTCCAGGGCGGCGCAGATCCGCCGCACCGCGCCGATCGTGGCGGCGTCCACGACGAAGCCGTGCCGTACGGCGGCGGCCCGGTCGGCGAACAGCCGCACCGCCGGGCAGGCCAGCGCCTCGGCGAGCGCGGCATCGGGTGCGGGCACGGCCAGCTGCCCGACCGGGAAGAGGACCTCACCGGTGATGCCGAGCGCCTCCCGGCTGGTGGCCAGGACCCGCAGCGCGGGACAGGCGGCCAGCAGCCGGTGCGCGAGCCCGGCCGCGTCCGCGACGACCTGCTCGCAGTTGTCCAGAATCACCAGCACCGGCCGGTCGGCCAGCGCCGCGACGAGCCGATCCTCCGGCGGTCCCGACTCGCGCAGGCCCAGCGCGGCGGCCACGGCCGGCGCCACCTGCGCCCCGTCGCTCAACGCGGACAGGTCGACGAAGCACACCTCCCCGGGCACCCGGCCGCTCGCCTCCACCGCCAGCCGCGTCTTGCCGGTGCCACCCGGACCGGTCAGCGTGACCAGCCGTGATCCGGCCGGCAGCGCCGCGAGCTCGCGCAGCTCCTCCGCCCTTCCGACGAAGCTGGTGAGCTGGGCCGGCAGCCGCCGGAGCGCGGGGGCGGCCGCGGGTTCGGCGCGCAGGATGGCCAGGTGCGCCTCGGCCAGCTCGGCGGACGGATCGACGCCCAGCTCGTCGCCCAGGAACCGGCGGGCCTGCTCGTACGCGGTGAGCGCCTCCGCCTGCCGGCCACCGGCGTACAGGGCCCGCATCAGCAGCGCCCGCGCCCGCTCCCGCAACGGGTGCGCCTCCACGAGCTCGGTCAGCTCCGCGGCCACCGCGTGGTGCTCGCCCAGCGCGAGAGCGGCCTCGGCCCGGTCCTCCACCGCCGCCAGCCGCTCCTCCAGCAGCCGGGCGGCCGCCGCCTCGGCGAACGGCGCGTCCAGCACGTCGGCGAGCGCCGGCCCGCGCCACAGGTCCAGCGCCTGACCCAGCACCATCGCGGCGCCCGCCGGGTCCCCGCCGGCCAGCGCCTGCCTGCCCTGCCCGGCTAGCCGGGCGAACCGGTGCGCGTCCACCGCGTCGAGGTCGACCGCGAGCCGGTAGCCCGCCGGTCCGAACTCCACGGCCGCCCCGTCGCGCAGGCCTCGCCGGAGCCGGGAGACCTGCGACTGCAGCGCGTGCGCCACGTCGGCGGGCGCGTCCTCGCCGTACAGGCCCGCGGCCAGCCGGCCGACGCTCACCGGGCGACCGGCCTCCAGCAACAGCATCGCCAGCAGCGACCGCACCTGCGGGCCGCCCACCGCCACC
Organism: Nonomuraea sp. NPDC003201; assembly: GCF_053590415.1. Lineage (NCBI taxonomy): Bacteria > Bacillati > Actinomycetota > Actinomycetes > Streptosporangiales > Streptosporangiaceae > Nonomuraea > Nonomuraea sp. NPDC003201. The sequence continues at coordinate 2,433 of NZ_JBSFTC010000517.1, read as the reverse complement.
GGGCCTCCGTCGGGCAGGCGCGCCTCAACCGGACCCAACACGCCGAACCGCATCAAAAGCCCCCGGCTTCGCACATGCCGGCAATTATCCCAGCCGCGAGCCGCTCAGCGCTCCGAGGTGGTCTCCCGTACCCAGGGCAGCGCCGGCCGCTCGACGAGCAGCGGGGCGGAGACCGTGGCCGAACTCCTCTGACCGCGCGGGCCGGGTCACTTCGACGAATCCTGAAATGGGGCTAAGAGCCGACTTTCCCCCATTACGGTGCGAGAAATGAACGCTGACCAGTTGCATGAATACGCGAACCAATTGCGTGACAATTTCTTGCGACTGCAGGATCAATCCCTGGAACTGCACCAACGCGCCCGAGCCCTGCAGGTCACCCACAGCTCGCCCGACGGCCTCGTCACCGCCACCGTGGGCGCCCGCGGTGACCTGATCCGGCTCGAGCTCGACCCCCGGGTCTCCCGCCTGCGGGACAGCGGCAGGCTGGCCGGCCTCATCACCGCCACCGTGCAGCAGGCCGCGGCGATGGCCCAGGAGGAGATCGTGCGGATGTTCGCGCCCCTCGTCCCGCCGGAGCAGATGCGGGCCCACCTGGATGGCGACCTCGACAGCGTGCTGGGGCACCTGGACGACCGGCTGCGCGAGATCGGGTAGCGGATGGCCGAGCACGTACGCATGGAGCGGTCTCAGGTCGAGGCCGGGCTCAAGGGCTGGCAGGGCCACGCCGCCGGACTCGGTGACGCTCTGCGCGACGCCACTGCCCGCATCGAACGGCTGAACGCCGCCGCCCCCTGGGGTGGCGACTCGGCCGGGCAGGAGTTCTACCGGGCGTACTCGGCCGAAGGAGGGCCCGACACGCTCATCGCCTGGGCCGGTCAGCTCATGAGAGACCACGAGGCCACCGGCGAGGGTGTACGGCAGACCGTGGAGACCACGAGCGAGGCCGCCTCCGCGCCGAAGGGCGATCGGGTGTGAGCGTCCACGCGGGGGCGGAGCACAACCGCAGCACACCGGTCACCAGCCAGCCAGGCGGTGGCGACGACACGATCGGCAGCGGCGGCTACGCGACCGACGTCACGCCGGCCTGGGGAGAGGGCGCGCCCGAGTGGGTGGACGTCCTGATCTCGCTGGTGGCGGCCGGGCAGATGTGGCCGGAGGGCAGCGAGAAGGGCCTGGCGGAGCTGGCGGTGGCCTTCGACGACCTGTCGCGGGCGGCGCTGGCCGGGCAGGACGTGAGTTCGCGGGCCACGATGCTGGACGGGTGGTCGGGCGGGTCGGCCGACGCCTTCCGCGAGCACACCGACGAGCTCGCGTCGGGGGAGACGGGGCTGGCGGGGATGGCGCAGGCCGCTCGGGCGTACGCGCTGCAGCAGGACTCCTTCGCGCGCGCCACGCAGTACGGCAAGCTGTCCATCAACGTCGGCTACTGGATCACGGTCAGCGCGGCCGCCGTCGGGGTCACGGCGAGCTTCCTCACCGCGGGCGCGACCACACCGCTGCTCGCCGCGTACGCGCAGCGGCTGCGTACCTTCCTCAACCAGGTGTTCGGCTCCCTGGAACGGGCGGCGGGGGCCGCGCGCGGGCTCACGACCGTCGCGCCGAAGCTCGCCGCCGTCCAGACGGCCCAGTTCGGCGGGCGACGACTCGGCCAGGGGCTGCTGGCCAGGGCGGTCACCAGCCACATGCTGCGCGAACTGCCGGAGGAGGTGGGCGAGGGCCTGCTCATGGACGGGCTCGCCCAGCACCGGCAGATGGAGCTCGGGACGCGTACGAGCTGGGACACCCGCATGACGGCCGCGAACGTCCTCGGCGACGCGGCCGGCGCCTTGCTGGCGTCCCGGGTCGCGCCCGCGGTCTCGAAGTACATCTCCGGCCTCCCCGGCCTGCGCCACCTCGACACCGCGGCCGGGGACGCCGGTGGGCTGGCGAACGTCCTCATGCGGTACCCCACCAAGGCCGCGAGCGCGGCCGCCACCAACGCGCTCGTCTCCGCCCCCGCCGGGATGATCTCCAACGGCGTCGTGTACGGCACCTGGCAACTCCCCACGATGGAGGGGCTGGTGGGCAGTATGGCGGCCGGCGCCGGCCGAGTGGGCACCATCAGCCCCCTCAGCACCGACGTCCTGTCCGCCCTCGCCAACCCGTCAACGGCCCTCGCCCGCGCGGAATCCACCGCCCTCGCCCAAGACCCCACCCCCTCGCCCTCGGCACCCACCGCCGGTTCCGGTCAGGGCGGGAGCACCCAGAACCCCGCCGCCCACGGGGCCGGCGGGGTCACCCCGATGACCACCACCCCACCCACCCCGGCCGGCGACGCACACGGGACCGGTTCGACAGGCACCCCCCAGCGCAGCGGCCCCACCTCAACACCGGCCGGCGCCCCCACCGCGTCGGCCCCCACCGCGTCGGCCCCCACCGCGTCGGCCCCCACCG
>NZ_JBSFTC010000516.1:0-5236 GCF_053590415.1 Nonomuraea sp. NPDC003201 | reverse complement strand
GCTCCACCGCCCCGGCGATCGGCTCGTACGCCCGCCGCGCCGGATCCGTGCACCGCCCGGCCAGCACCGTGAACTGCCGCTTGAGCGCCCGCCGGGCCACCTCCGAGGCCAGCCGGGTCTTGCCGACCCCCGAGTCGCCCTGGAGGATCACCAGCCCGCTGCCGAACTCGGCCGCCGCCAGCTCCCCGTCGAGCGCCCGCAACTGCTCGTCCCGCCCGACGAACGGCAGCACGTGACCGTCCTCCAGCCAGGGGGCCAGCCCCGCGACCTGGTGGTGGTCGGCGCTCTGCCAGTGCAGCTCGTACGTGTGCAGCGGCTCGCGCAGCCCCTTGCCCGGCAGCCGCCCCAGGTCCTTGAACTCGTGCCGGCTGCGCCCCTGCGCCAGCCGCCGCACCAGGTCGGTGCAGAGCACCTGGCCGCCCTCCGCGATGGCGACCAGCCGGGCCGCCTCGACGGTCGGCAGCCCGCTGACGTCGTCGTGGCCCCAGCACACGTCACCGGCGGCGAGCGCGGCCCTGATGGAGATCTTGTCCGGGGCGCGCTCGTTCTCGTCGGCCACCGCCTGCTGCACCGCGATGACCGCGTCGAGCCCGGCCGTGGCCGAGTCGAAGACGGCCATCAGCCCGTCGCCCAGGCTCTTGGTGAACGTCGAGCCGCTGGCCGTCACCACGGAGCGCAGCAGCTGGTAGAGGCGGCGGAAGACCACGTTGGCGCGTTCCTCGCCCAGCCTGATGCGCATGGCGGTGGAGCTGACCACGTCGGTGAACAGGATGGTCGCGGTGGTCAGCGTGCCGGGCGGGTGGGGAGCGGTCATGTGGGCCGCTCCTTCAGTCTCCGCGCGGGCGCGCGCACCTTCCGGCGGACCGTGCGGCGGATCTCGCGCGTCTTCACGGCGGAGCGCGACTGCTTGATCCGCCAGGCGCCGGCCAGGTCCCCGGGGATCCGGAAGGCCGCCTGCCCGTCGGAGTGGCGGTCGATCAGGGCGACCACGATCTGCCGGCCGAGCCTGCGCACCAGCCAGCGGACGACGCCGTCCACCGGCCCGGCCAGCGCCGCGTGCCGGTTCGCCGCCCGGCCGGCCGCGAACAGCGCGGTGAACCACCAGGCGGGCTTGGGCACGCCCAGCAGCTCGGGCACCCGGTCGGCGCCGTACTTGGCGTCGCGGAAGACCCAGTGCACCAGGCTGCGCGGCAGCTTGCGCCACCCCAGGTGCATGAACTCCTCCATCTCCTCCAGCAGCCTGGCCATCAGCCGGCGGCCCTCGTCGCTGGACTCGTACAGGCGGCCCAGGCGTTCGCTGACCGGTTCGACGTCCTCGAGCGTGAGAGGCCGGTCACGGCAGGCCTCCACGCCCATGAGATGGCCGAACACGCTCCACGTGTAGAGGTGGGCCGCACGCTGCTCCGCGGAGAGCGTCACGCCCATACTCTCCAGAGCCTCCCATGTCACCACAGAGAAGTCGAAGATGGTGGCCAGCAGGAGCTCCTGGTTGACCGGGGGGCCGAACCGCGCGGTGTCCCAGTGGTCAGCGAAACGCTCGTTGACCAGGGCGCGGACGAAGGAGTGCAGGATCCGCAGGCCGAGCGCCGTGGTGTGCCCGGGGCGGCCGGGCTCCAGGCTGTTGGTGGCCTTCAGGCCCATCACGTCGACCAGCATCTGCCCGGTCTCGGCCACCCGGCGGGTGAGGCTGTGCGTGGCCAGCCGGGACACGTTGGCCAGCACCTTCGCGCTGGACACCTCCACGTACGCCATGGGCAGGCACTTGCAGAAGAGCGCGGCCGACTGGTAGAGCCCATAGTCGGCGAAGACGGCCTGCCCCCTGGCCAGCAGCTCGCGGTCGTCGCCCCAGTCGGGCAGGTCCGCGGCGAAGTCGATGGCCGCGAAGATCGCGGAGGCGGGCGGCTCGCCCGACGGCGCCCTGGCCTCCCGCTTGGCCGCCGCCAGCTCCTGGATCACCGCCTTCACCAGCTCCAGGGGCCCGCTTCCGTCGGGCTGGGCGTCCAGGTACTCGGCCACGACCTTGTCGATGTCCGGGTCCGCCTGCTGTCGCAGCTGGCGGAATCTCTCTTCGTGCCAGCGTTCGTGATCGTTCATCTACCCCGTACTCCAGATTTCGGTCAGAGGCCGCCCCGTTTCCGCAGGGCGGCGACGTCCAGCAGGGTGATCGCCCGGCCTTTGACGGCGATGAGGTTTCTCGCCACGAGGGACTGCAGCGCCCGGTTGACCGCCGGCCGCGACGCTCCGATGAGCGCGGCGAGGTCGGACTGGGTCAACCCGGGCAGGTCCACCACCCCGTCGTCGTGGCCGTGCTTGTCGGCCAGTTGCAGCAGCAGCTTGGCCAGCCGCCCGCCCAGGTCGAGGAAGGCCAGGTCGGCCGCCTGGTCGGTGAGCCTGCGCACCATGTGGCCGAGCATGCGCAGGAACTCGTCGGCCAGCCCCGGATGCTCCCGCATCAGCTCCAGGAGCCGTGCCCTGGGCAGCGCGAACACCCAGGCGGGGCGCACCGTCACGATCGACGCCGAGCGCGGTGAGTTGTCCAGCAGCGCCAGCTCGCCGAAGGTGTCGCCGCGGCTCAGCATGTTGAGCACGATCTCGTCGCCGTGCTCGGTCGTGAACACCACCTTCACCAGGCCGTCCAGCACCACGTAGAGGGACTCTCCCGGATCCCCCTGGTGGATGATGATCTGGCCGGCCCGGTAGCGCCTCGCCATCCCGGCCCGCGCGCTGTTCTCGATGCCGCTCTCTCCGAGTACGCGGAACAGCGGGATCTCCGCCAGCACGGAGGCCACCGGCTGGACATCGCTCGGGAACCCGCTCATGCAAGAACTTTAAGCCGCATCCCGCGCACGAACAGCCGACGGTCCTGGATGTCCCGATTGTGATGAGGAACACATCGTGACTGTCACGCGCGAGACAGCCCCTGACGATCACTCGGCGCACCGTTGGGATGCCGGGCGGTAATGGCGACCCCCCGAGTGCCCGGCCCGGCAGGGAGATCGACATGTACCTGGACACCATCGAAAGACCCGATACCGCCACCCTCGTCTCGGCCGCCCAGGACGGCGACGCCATGGCGTGGGAGCGGCTGATCGAAGAGTTCAGCCCTATGCTCAAGGCCCGCGTCCGCCGGTTCAGGCTCAGCCACGAGGACGCCCAGGACGTGCTCCAGACGACCTGGCTGCTGGCCTGGCAGAACCTCAGGAGCGTGGAGGACGGCCAGCGCATGGCGGGCTGGCTGGCCACCATCGCCTTCCGCGAGTGCCTGAAGCTCACCAAGCGGACGAAGGAGATCTGCACCCCTGACCTCGACACGCTGGGCAGCACGGACGACGTGGACAGGGAGCTGGCCAGGATCTGGCTGGCCGGCACGCTCGACGAGCTCGTCGAGGAGCTGCCGGCCGCGCAGCGGGTCCTGTTCAGAGCGCTCACGGAAACCTCCGAGCCGCACTACGTGGACGTGGCGCGCAGGCTGGGCAGGCCGGTCGGGAGCATCGGGCCCACCCGAGCCCGCACGTTCGCGAAGCTTCGCGGGCTCCTGCAAGCCCGCGAGATCACCAGGGACTTCCTCGACTGACTCACTTCGCCGACGGGTCGAGCTGGATCGCCTCCAGGAACGGCTCGAAGTCGAAGTGCGCCATCTCGAACGCGTCCGGGTCGCTCTCCGCCGGATACTCGTAGACCTTGCGCCCGCCCCGGGCGAGCATCATGTTGACGGCCTGCGGCACCAGCCCGTGCTCCATCTCCCGGGCGAGGCCGTCGGCCACGTCCTTGGCGAAGGGCAGGTCGTAGAGGGCGCCCACGTGCTGGTAGACGCGGAAGTAGCTGACGATGAAGCGCATGCGGTCGCGGTAGGACACCCAGTCGGCCACCCCGGCCGTGGACGCCTCCTGGTCGGCCGTGATGAACTCCTCGGCCAGCTTGCGGACCTTCTCGTTCTGGATCGGCGCCCAGACCCGTTCCATGTCCACGCCTTCCGGCGCGGTCAGCGGCCGGCCCACCTTGATGTCGCTGAGCGGCGTCTGCACGGCGAACAGGTGGCGGGTGTAGAGCGAGGACCACTTCCCCTCCAGCCAGCGCGTCAGCCACGGCTGGTCCTCGTGCCGCGCGGCGTACAGGCGGAACCTCGGGAAGCGGCGCCGGGTCACCAGCGAGCGCAGCGACCGCCACGACACCCGCGTCAGCCACCGGACCGGCCGGTAGAGCACCAGCTCGAGGGCCTTCTGCGCGCGGGCCTGCTCGTAGGCGGACAGCGCCACGCAGGCGCCGAACATCAGCTCGGCGCGGGCCTCGGGGTCGGCAGTCTGCTTGGCCTCGACCAGGAGCTGCGCGGCGTCCTTCAGGTAGCGGGGGTCGGCCTCGGCCAGCAGATCCGTCAGGAACGCCGGCGGGCTCGGCGTCAGATCCGACTCCGGGCTGACCTTGAGGAAACGGTCGGGCGAATCGTTCCACAGGTTGACCGCGAGGCTGGCGGTCTCCAGGAAGATGGCCCGGTTGGCGAGCGCGAGCCCGAGCTGGTAGCTGGGCCCGAGCAGGGTGAGCAGGACCGCCCTGAACACCCTCCTGAACCGGTGGGGCACCCGCATCTTGTGACCGAAGTCCAGGATGAACGGGGAGTCGGGGCTGAGGTCGAGGCTCTCTCCGACGGCCTTGGAGGTCCAGGTGGCGTAGCAGTACCAGTTGTTCGCGTCCTTGCCCAGGTGCTGGGCGAGGTCCCCGGCGACGCGGTGGTAGCTGTAGGCGATGACCATCGCTTCGAGTGCCGGGCTCCGGTCCTTGTAAGCGGCGATGCGCAGCACGTCGTCCGCGGTCATCGGAGTGTCGGACATGGGGTCTCCCGTTAGTTCGCCTCGAGGAGATAAGAGCGTCCCCAGCGGCGTCAGATACGTCAGGCGGCCGGTCTTTCCCCCGTGGCCGCCAGCCAGGAGCGTAGGGCGCGTGACTTACGGCGGGCTTGCAGGACGCCGGTCGGCCGGATCAAGGCCCCCGGCGGCAGGAAGCGCAGCCGGAAGCGGCGTCCGGCGCAGGTGAGGTCGACGCGCAGGGGCCGCCAGCTCGCCCGGATGTCGGCGCGGGCCAGGGTGAAGACCGTCTCCTCGTTCGTCACGTAGGACAGCAGGCGGTCGGGGGGGGGGGGGGGGCCCCGCGCCCCCGGGCCCCGCCCGCCGGGGTGCCCCCCCACCGCGGGGGGGCCCCCGGCACAGCGCGCGCCCGCCCCCCCCCCCCCCCCCGCGCCCCC
>NZ_JBSFTC010000515.1:0-5247 GCF_053590415.1 Nonomuraea sp. NPDC003201 | reverse complement strand
CAGGGCCGCGCAGATCGGCGACCTCGTGGAGGGCCTGCCCGAGCAGCTCGACACCGTCGTGGGCGACCGCGGCTACCGGCTGTCGGGCGGCGAGACGGCGCCACGTAGTACGTGCTGTCGGAGTGGGTGGCCCGCCCGCCGCCGCAGGAGTACGGCGACTCCGCCAGCACCTGGACGTTCCCCGGCGACCCGCGCGACACCTTGTCGGACTCGACGCCGACCATCCCCGGGAAGCGCCTCCCCTTGGTCCCGGCGAAGATCCAGTGGTGCGGCCGCGTCACCCGGTAGGCGCCCTCCGCCGGGAAGCAGTCGTACATCTGCCCCACCAGCGTGCTCTCCGGCTTGGAGTCCCGCCACAGCCGGCAGAGCCGCTCCTTGTCGCAGGCGAGCGTCCGGTCGTGCATCGCGATGCGCCAGTAGACGGCGTTCGCGCCGAGGAAGGCCAGGTTCGTGCCGGCGTCCCTGGCCGTGGTGACGACCGCGCGCATGCCGGGCGACCAGTACTCGTCGTGCCCCAGCGACACCACCGCGCGGGCGCCGTCGAGCACGCCGGGCTTGAGGTCCAGGTTCGTCAGGTACGCCAGCGGCACGTGGCTCTGCTCGGCCACGGCCAGCGCCTCCTTCTCGAAGTCCAGGAAGAGCCGGGCGCCGTCGTCGTCGTACGGGCGGTCGAAGGTCACGGCGCGGGAGCGGTCGGCGTACCCGCGCGCGCCCGTGTAGAGGCTGTGGCCGCCCCACCGGTTGTACGCCTGCCAGGTGGTGACCGCGTTCACCATCACCACCCGGCCGGCGGTGGAGGCCGAGCGCACGGTGATCGGGACGTACCGCTGGGCGCCGGTCGAGGCGTCGAGCCTGATCAGGTACGCGCCCTCGGGCCAGCCCGCGGTGTCCACGGTGAGCGAGGGCCGCCAGTGGGCCGCGCTCACCGTGCCGCCCACGAGCCGCATCGGCGCCTGCCGTACGCCCTGGACGGCGGGCGACTCCCACACCTTGACCGGGTTCGCGCCCATGCGGAAGGCGCGTGCCGAGAAGCGCGGAGCGGTCGTCGAGACCCGCAGCCCGAAGCGCTCGCCCGGCAGGACGCTCACCCGGTCGGCGTAGCCCTCGATCTCGTGCTCCGCGCCGCGCCGGGTGATGTGCCACGACTCCTGCACCTCCGCCGCGGGCGGAGGCGGCCCGGCCTGGTCCGGGTGCTGGACCGGGCCCTGGACCGGGGCGGGAGCCGGGGGCGAGCCGCCGCACCCGGCGACGACGACCAGCGACGACAGCATGACGAGGATCTTTCGCACCCGTCCATGGTCATGACCGAACGACCCGATGAGCCGTGACTTGGCGAACTCCTTACATGATCAGCACACAGGCCGGGCTTTCGACCTCGTACGACTCCTCCGAGGGCTCGGGCACGCCGTCCTCGAGCCGGAAGACGGTGACGGCGTCCGAGTGCTGGTCGGCCACGTACATGGTGGTCCCGTCGACGGCGAAGTGCCTGGGCCAGTCGCCGCCCGCCGATACCTCCGCCACGTGCGACAGGTCGGCGGCGCGCAGCACCGTGACGGTGTCGGGCCCGCGGTTGGCGACGTACACGAGGTCGCCGGCGAGCTGGAGGTGGGACGGGGCGTTCTTGCCCTCCGAGCGCGAGGCGGGGACGACCGTGTGGCGCCCGCCCTCGATGAGGGTGACGGTGCCGGCGAGCTCGCCCGCCACGTAGAGGCGCGATCCGGAGAAGGCGAAGTGGCGCGGGCCCGTGCCGGGCTCGAGCCTGATCGGCTCCAGCGCGGTGCCGTCGTAGGTGTAGCGGCGGATCTCGTCGGTGCCGAGGTCGGAGACGTGCAGGATCCCGTCGTGGAAGACGGCCTCGTGGGCGTGCGGGCCCTCCTGGCGCTCCGGGTCCGGGCCCGAGCCCTGGTGGCGCAGCACGATCGGCTCGCCCTCAAACGCGCCGCGATCGTCGAGGCGGTAGACGACGGCGACGCCGTCGCCGTAGTTGGCCGCCGCGAGCACGCTGCCGGTCGGGTCCACGGCGACGTGGCAGGGCAGGGAGCCTTCGCTCGGCCGCTCGTCCAGCACGTCGAGGGTCTCGCCCACCTGGAACGCGGTGAGCCAGCCGCGTTCGAGCTCGCCCGCCGCGTACAGCACCGGCAGGGTGGGATGGGCGGCCAGGAACGACGGCGAGGCCACTCTGGTGAGCCCGCCGCCGACCGTGACGATGCCGGGGCCGTATCCGCCTATGTAGACGCGCTTCACAACAGGGATCCTCTCATGGTTGACTGTAGCAATGAGTTCGTTGACAGAGGCAAGGGTCTCTGAGGTCAGGGCCTTCAACCGGTTCTATACGAAAGTGATCGGCGTGCTGCAGGCGGGCATGCTCGACTCGCCGTACTCGCTGACCGAGGTGAGGGTGCTGTTCGAGCTGGCGCACACCGCGCCGATGGAGACCGGGGCGCTGCGCTCCCTGCTCGACCTGGACGCGGGCTACCTCAGCCGCATCCTGGCGCGCTTCGAGACCGACGGGCTGATCTCGCGCGAGCGCTCCTCGTCGGACGCCCGCAAGCAGCTCGTACGGCTCACCTCCGCGGGCACGCAGACGTTCGCGGACCTCGACAGGCGCTCGGCCGAGGAGATCGAGCGGCTGCTGTCCGGGTTGCCGGACGAGAGCCAGGGGCGGCTGGTGGCCGGCATGGCCACGATCAGGGAGCTGCTGGGCGACGGGGGCGCCGGGCAGCCGTACGTGATCAGGCCCCCGCGCGCCGGCGACCTGGGCTGGGTCGTCTACCGGCACGGCGACCTCTACAGCCGCGAGTACGGTTGGGGCATGGAGTTCGAGCAGCTCGTCGCCAGGATCGTCGGCGAGCTGGACTTCTCCCGGGACGCCGGGTGGATCGCCGAGGTGGGCGGGGAGCGGGCCGGCTGCGTGTTCTGCGTGCGGCAGGACGAGACGACGGCCAAGCTGCGGATGCTGCTGGTGGAGCCGTCCGCCAGAGGGCTGGGGCTCGGGCGGCGGCTCGTGGAGGAGTGCCTGCGGCACGCGCGGGCCGAGGGGTACAAGCGGATCACGCTGTGGACCCGCGACTGCCTGGTGAGCGCGCGGCGGATCTACGAGGGGACCGGGTTCGCGCTGGACTCGGAGGAGAGGGGCGTGGAGAACGGGGTCGAGGTCACCGAGCAGATGTGGTCACGCGACCTCTAGGCCACCAGTTGAGCGGGCCCGCCAGGCGCATCAGGCTCGGCACCAGCACCGCCCTGATCACGGTCGCGTCGACCAGCACGGCCACCGCCATGCCGACGCCCAGCATCTGCACGAACATCACCTGCGCCGTGGCGTAGGCGGCGAACGTGAGCGCCAGGATCCCGCCGGCGGCCGTGATCAGCGGCGCGCCCCGCTGCAGGCCGGCGGCCACGGCCTCCTCGGTGTCGCCGGTCCTGTCGTACTCCTCCTTGATGCGGGAGAGCAGGAAGACCTCGTAGTCCATCGACAGGCCGTACGCGACGCAGAGCATCAGGATCGGGATGCTGGGGTCGAGCGTGCCCGTCGGGGTGAAGCCGAGGAGGCCGGCGAGGTTGCCGTCCTGGAAGACCCAGACGACGGCGCCGAACATGACGCCCATGCTGAGCAGGTTCAGCAGGGACGCCTTGAGCGGGATGATCAGGCTCCTGGTCATCCCGAAGAGGACCAGGAACGTGACGCCGAGCATGAGGGCCAGCACCAGGGGGAGCCGGTCGACGATGGAGGCGCGGTAGTCGGCCAGCTCGGCCGGGTAGCCGCCGACCAGGACCTCGAAGGGCGGCTCGACGGCGCGTACGGACTGGACCAGCCGCACCGGGTCGTCGGCCAGCGCCTCGGCGGACGGGACCACGGACAGCCAGGTGTCTCCGGCCGACCCGCGCCGGAACCTCTCGGGGTCGCCGTCGCCCACCCGGCCGCCCTCCGCGAACGACCCGGCGGCCGAGTCGACCTGGGCGACCCCGGGGAGCCGGGACAACGCCCCCGCATACTGCGAAATATCGCCTGACGTCTGATTTTTGGCGATTATCTGGATGGCGTCGGTCTCCTCCGCCGGGAAAGTCTGGCGGATGATCTCCTGCGTCTGCCGGGACGACGCCTCCGGGGGCAGGATCCGGTCGTCGGCCACGCCGAACCGCAGCCCCAGGAACGGTGAGGCGAGCAGCAGCAGCACCGCCGTGGCCAGCCCGCCGAAGATCAGCGGCCGCCGCATCACCCGGACGGCCAGCGCGTGCCAGAATCCCGCCTCCCGCTCCGGCCTGACCAGCTTGGGGAGCACCGTGGCCCCGATCGAGGCCAGCACGGCGGGCAGCACGATCACCGCCGCGAAGAGGCCGCCGGCGACGACGGCGATGCCCGCGTACGCGAAGGATCTCAGGAAGTCGAACGGCAGCGCGAACAGCACGGCCAGGGACGAGGCCACGGTGAGCCCGCTGAACAGCACCGTCCGCCCCGCGTGCTCCACGGCCCCGGCCACCGCGCTCGCCCGGTCCGCGCCGCGCCGCGTCTCCTCGCGGAAGCGCTGGATGACGAACAGGCAGTAGTCGATGCCGAGCCCGAGCCCCATCGCGAGGGTCAAGTTCAGGGCGAACGTGGAGATGCCGGTGAAGGCCAGGGGCACGCGCAGCAGCGCCAGCCCGATCACCATCGCGAACACCCCGGCCAGGATCGGCGCCAGGGCCGCCATGGCGCGCCGCTGGTAGAGCCAGAGCAGCGCGAACGCCAGCGGGAAGATGACCAGCTCGGCCCGTACGAAGTCCTGCCTCGACAGCGGCACGGCCTCCCTGAAGACCTCCTCCCCTCCCCCGGCCCGCACCCGGAGCAGGCCGGTGCCCTCGGTGATCCCGGGCACGAGCCCGGGCAGCACCCGCCCGCGCACGTGGTCGGCGTCCCCCGGGATGCGCACCACGATCAGCGCGTGCCTGCCGTCCTGGCTGCGCATGGTGGCGGGCCTGCCGCGGGTCCAGTACGAGGCGGACTCGGCGACCCCCTCCCGACCGCCGATCCGCGCGGTCAGCGCCCTGCCCTCGGCCTCGACCGCGGGGTCGTCCACGGTGCCGGCCTTCGCGGTCACCAGGAAGATCATGTCGGGGCTGCCCGTCCCGAACCGCCGTACCAGCTCGGCCTGCGCCCGGTCCGACTCCGACCCCGGCGCCTCGAACCTGGCCAGCGACAACCGCGGCACCGCCCCGGCCGCCAGCGCCGCGGCGACGGCGAGCACGATCAGGGCCAGCGCGAGCACGGCC